>JALWLQ010000201.1 GCA_027084095.1 Persephonella sp. | reverse complement strand
CCTGTATAAGAGAAAGAAAGCCAAGAAGCATAAGAAAGTAGGCAAACATTGTCCCTGTCCAGCTGCTTACTTTTGTGGCAGTGATTATATCCTTTTTAGCCCAGATTATTGACCTGAGAATTCTTCCTCCATCCAGAGGAAAGGCTGGAATGAGATTAAATAATCCCAGTGCCAGATTTACATACATTAGATAGTTTATTATTCCGTTTAATAAATCATCCTGAGGATAAAAAAGAGCCAGTAAGAAAAATATAAAAGCCAGTGCAAAACTACATAAAGGTCCTGCTATGGCCACTAAAAACTCTATTTTAGGAGAGGGAGCTTCCTCTTCTATCATGGCTACACCACCAAATATAAACAGGTCTATCTCCCTTACAGGAATACCGTATTTGAGAGCCACAAGGGAGTGGGATAGTTCATGAAGTAAAACAGATGCAAACAGCAATATTGCCGATATGGCACTTACAAATAGATAAACCAGAAAGTTATGCCCTGGGTAGTAATAGGGATAAAAAGCTTCTGCCAAAGTAAATGTAATAAGGAAAAATACAATAAACCAGCTAAAGTCCAGATTTACCTGGATACCGAAAACTTTAAATATTGGAATAGATTTAAATCTCATTCTACTGTCACAGCACCTTAAGTTTTTTGATTGCTGAATATATAATATCAGTAATTACATGAACAATCTCTGACAGTATAAGACCAAAAAAGAAAGAAACTGTGAAAGGGTGTAAAAGATACTCTTTTAGAGATTGAGGATTGGTATCTATCTCAGGAATTAAATCAGGTTTATAAAAATACAGAGGGATTAAGATAATAGCTGATATCAAAGAAAAAACAATAACTAAATATATTAACTTAGTTAATATTCCCAATACTGGAAGGTGGGATATCCCTCTATGAGAAAAGAGTTTAGTGTATGGATACCAGATAAATCTCAAAATTTTCCAGCGTTTGTTTGGTTTTGAGTGGAAAATATCGTTATCAGGGGAGAGGAAAAAAGTTCCGATAAAATATCCAGCTATAAAAGATGGAGCATTTTCAGGTCTTAGGTAATAAACAGCCACAGGAAGAACAGAAAGATTTATTAAGTCATGTGTTCTCCCTGCAGCCACATTTACTTACCTTACTGGGTAGGTTCCATTACGAAGAACTCAGCCCTTCTGTTTGTAAATCTATTTAAAGGAGTTTTGTTATCAAACAGATAATCTTCTTTACCTTTTCCTATGATTTCTATTCTTTCTGGGGATATTCCGTGTTTCACAAGATAATTTTTAATCGCTTCTGCTCTTTTTCTGGCAAGTCTGTCATTATATGCTTTACTTCCTATGCTATCTGTGTATCCCACAATTTTAACTTTAAGTTCATCATGGGCTTTTAGATATCTGGTAATAACATTCAGATATGGGAGATAATCTTTCTTAATTGTATACTTATCAAAATCAAAATGAATTCTGGCATGGAGCTTTAAAGGTCTATATTCAGGTTTAATTTCAGGAAGTTTTTTAGGTTTTTCAGTTGTTTGTTTGGCTACTTTTTTAGTTTCTGCTTCAAAAGGGTTGGTTCCCTGCTCTATCTCCTGATAACAAGGGATACCATCACCATCAATATCGCTGTAAACTTTGTTTCTTGCAAGTGCTACATATTTTTGGGCTTTGTTTTTGTAAAGGATTTTATCTATTGTTTTAATCTCTGTTTTTACTATTTCTCCAGTATCAGGATTTATATATGCAAGGCCATCTATAGCATCAATATAAGCCTCTGCTTTTCCGATTTCTTCTGGAGCACATTCTTTTACGTGAAGTTTGTATAATTTCTCAATCTCTTTATTAAGTGTTTGGATATCTTTGTTTATATTTTTTTGGAAAAGATTAGTTTCTTCCGATTTCTTAGTGGCACAACCGGATATTAAAAGACCTGCTATTACAACTGTTCCGGCAATTTTCTTAATCATATCTTATTCCTCCCCATACCTTTTTGACATTGCTTTAAGAGCCCATTCTATAGCTTTCATAGCTGCTGCATCTCCAGCCTTTGTGTTTAGTTTTGATGTTTCTTCTCTGGCAATATAGTAGTAAGTTTCTGCTTTGGAAAATTCATAAGG
>JALWLQ010000200.1 GCA_027084095.1 Persephonella sp. | reverse complement strand
ACCTGGTCGCCTCTTTTTGGGTCAAATCCTATTGCACTTTTGACAAGTTCCTCGTATGTTTTCAGCTCTTCTTTTGAACGGGGAATAAACTTATAGGTTTCATTTCCCTCTTTGTCTTTCTGTTTTTCGTATCTGCCGTCTATTAAAACACCAACGCTTAATCTTTTTATTTTGAATACATTTTTGTCTGTGCTTATATATGATTTTGTAACTTCATAATTTTTGGTCTGGTCTTTTTTGCTTTTATCACGGATAATTGTTGTTTGCGTTCCAGTTATTACAGGTGGGACATTGGTTGAGGTTCCGGGAGGTGATGCAGCAGGGTTTTCCCTTTCTGTAACCTTTTCCTGAATTTTCCTTTCACTTACAACAGCAACTTTGTCAGGGTCAACAATCTCATCCTTTTGCTTTACTTTTGCCACTTCAAGCTCAACGGAAGCCCGAACAACAACCTTGTCAGAGCCAAGGGCTTTTGCCAGCATAGATTGGACATTTTTTTCTATCTGCCTTTCTAATTTTTTCTTCAACTGGACAGTTTTGTCTGTGGCTGCCATCTGACTATCTTCATCTAACATATCAGACAGAACTCTTCCGGTGTTGTCAACAACAGTAACATTTTCAGGTTTGAGTTTTGGAACTGCATGGGATACCAGAAAAACTATAGCTTTTACCTGTTCTTTTGTTAGGGTTTTTCCAGGCCAGAGCCTGACCACCACTGAGGCTTTAGGTTCTTCCTCTTCTCTTACAAATATGCTGTCCTTAGGAAGAGCTATATTTACCCTTACATCTTGAACAGGGTCTAACTGTTTTATAGTTCTTGCAAGCTCACCTTCCAGTGCCCGTAGATAGTTCACATTCTCTTGAAACTGAGTTATACCCATTTTAGGCTCTTCAAAAATCTCAAACCCAACATTCTGACTGGAAGGTAAACCTTTTGCTGCCAGCTTTAATCGTATATCATAGATTTTATCTTTGGGAACAAGTATGATACTGCCGTTTCCTTCAACTTTATAAGGAATATTTTCTTCCTGCAAAACTTCCAGAATTTTCCCTGCATCATCAGGGCTGAGGTTGGTATATAAAACTCCGTAATCAACATTTGAAAATGATTTATAAGCTACTGTTCCAATTAGAGATAAAAGCAGTAAACCTGCCACAAGGAGAGCTATATGTTTTGGGGTTGTATATTTCTTTCCTAAACTTAAAGCTTTTTCTTTTATCTGATTTATGTCCAAATTTTATACCTGCATTCTCATTATTTCCTGATAGCTTTCTAAAGCTTTGTTTCTTATTTCTGTAATTAGTCTTAATGAGATATCAGACTTTGATATCTGATACATCAGATTTTCTAAATTATCAACTTTTCCTTCTGCAATCAACTGTTCTGCTTTTTTGGCATTTTTCAGGTCGCTGTTTACGTCTGCAACAAATTCCTGTAAGACTTCTCCAAAATCTTTTACAGGTTTTTTCTCAATCTTTTGTGTTAACTGTCCAAAGTCCTGAAGTCCTTCAATCCTCATCTTAAGCCCCCATTAAACTTTTAGTAATTCTATGCTTTTTATAAGCATATCTTTATGTGTGTTAAATGCTGTTAAATTTGCCTCGTAAGTCCTTATTGCAGACATCATATCAACCATTTCTTTTAGTGGGTCAACATTTGGAAGTCTTACATACCCATCTGCTCCTGCATCTGGGTGCTTAGGGTCATATTTCATCTTAAATGGAGATGGGTCTGCTATCACCTTTGAAACTCTAACCTGATAAACAGGAACGCTACTTTCTTTGTCTAATATAGCCTGAAAAACAGGAACTTTTCTTCTGTATGGCTGGCCATTTTCTGCTCTTGTTGAGTTCACATTTGCAAGATTTGATGATGCAATATCTATTCTTATTCTCTGGGCTGACATTCCTGTAACTGATACTTCAAGACCTTTGAATATCATGGCAAGCTCCTTTATCTACCTGATATTGCATATTTTAGTTTGGCAAGCTCTTTTTTCATACTTTCCAGTAGTGTTTTATACATAATTGAACTTTCAGCAAGTTTTGCTAATTCGTGCTCCACATTTACTCGGTTTTCATCATATCCGGTATAGTTAGGAACAGTTATTTCTTCTATCTTTATTTTTACTTCAGGAAAAGGGTCTATATGTTTGGGGTTTGTTCTTTTTAGTTTTACCTGCTCTGTAATGATTTTTTCAAACTTCAGGTCTCTGGGTTTATAAAATGGTGTGTCTGCATTTGCTATATTACTCTGAATTACTTTTGTTCTTTGTAAGAAGTAAGATGCCTTTTCTTCCAAGATGTCTATATGTGAAAACAGCTCACTCATTTTTAAATCCCCTTATAAGCTGGTAGTCTTCAATTAGATTTTTGGCAACGATACTCCATTCTGTATTACAGTTATTTATTCTGTCTGTGTATTGGTTAAGTTTCTCTGTCCTGTTTGACCTTATCAAAGCAATTACCACCCAGCTATTAATATCGCAGTCCTCCTTAAATCTTTCGGAAAGGGGCAGTAAAACCTTTAGGGTGGTTTGATACATATCTTTTTCAAAGAGGGCATAAACCATCTCCCTTACAAATATACGTGCCAGTAAAGAGTTTTCATAAATTTGTGGGATTTTATTGTTAAGCTTATCAATTATCTGATTAAGTTTATCAATCTGATTGTTTTTCAGATATATATATCCAAGTATTAAATATTTTTCTGAATTGTCTTTACAGGAATTTTCTATCTGGGTTACATCTATCTGATTAAATTTATCTAAAAATATAAGGTTTTTTGCCTGAAGTAAGTAATATTTACAGTTTTTGTTTTTAACTTTTTGTAGGATTTTAAGGGATTTTTTGTAATTTTTTAGAGAGTAGTATGTATCAGCTAAAAGTAACACTGCATTATCATCTTTATATTTGTTGTATATAAACTTTGCGACTTCCAGAGCCAGTAGGTATTTACCACATTTCTTTAAATCCTGATAAATAAACTCAAGAACATCTCTATCAAATACTTTAAAGAAAAAGTTCTTATTGGAGATAAACAGGTCGCATATCTTAATTGGAGGAAGTTTTTTAAGTTTATCTTTCCATAACTGATTTATATATTCTTTATGCTCGTATTTTAAACGGTTTGTATTTACAAGGGAAAGTTCCCATGTAAGTTTTTTAAACAGCTTATCTGATTTTTTTCCCAATACTATTTCCCCAAAATTTCCCAGTGCAAAGAAACCAATATAGTTATTTCTGTTTGATATTAGGGTTTTGAGAACGAACTCAAAGGGTTTTTTTATATCTTCATCCTTTATTAAGGCTAATTTTTTCTTTATTTCTGGATTAAAATCGGCAAGGGCAAGAATTTTTAGTTTTGCTATTATTGCTTCTTTTGATTTGGGATACTTTTTAACCACCGTATAGTAATAGTTAAATGCCTGTATATCATCTCCTTCGTAATGGGCAATATCCCCCAGTCTTATAAGGGATTTTCGGATAATACTTTCATCTTTTACAATGCTTATTATTCTTCTGAAGACCTGTTTTGCAAATGTATATTTTCTCAGGCGATAGGCATTTTCCCCAAGGATGTAGTAGTAAACAGGATTTTCAATCAGGTATTGCTCATACTCCTTGTATACAGGTATTAGATATTTGAAGGCTTCCTGATAATTTCCTTTCTGAAATTCAACAAGCCCTTTGACAAATTCAAACTCTTTTTTCTCTTTTTCTGAAAGTTCCTCTAAATTTACCAGAACGATATATCTGGTAATTATATCAAGTCTTTTTAGCCATGCTGCTGTCCTGAGGATTGCTATTACCGTTTTAAACTGCTGTTTTTGGGTTTTTGCCTGTGCAAATGCAAGTTTGTAAAGGGCAAGGGCTCTTTCATACATAAATAAGTTTTCATAGATATTGCCTTTTGTGTAATAAAAATCCCAGTTGTATGGGTTCTTTGCTACTGAAGAATAGGTATTAATGTAATATAAGGCTTTTTGGAGGAACTCTTTTATTCCTGTTTTTCTTCCAATAATAAGGTAAATTTTTGCTGAAAGTTTAAGGGCATCTGCGTAATAAGGATTTTTAGGATATCTAATGATTTTTGAAAGTAAGTTCAGTGCAGAATAGTAATCTCCCCGATTAAACATCTCAACAGCAAGCTGGTATCTATCTTTAAACTCTTCTATCTGTTTCTGGGTATATTTAATCTCCTCTGTTTTTTTCCCTGTTGTCTGTGCATAGGAGAAGATAAATAAAGAAAGTAAGACAAGGATTATTCTAAACCCTGACATTTATCTCTCTACTTAATGATGGAGTATTGTAGTTTCTGTCTTTTGAGAAAATTCTAATCTCTTTTTCTTTTGATTTTATTCTTAGGTTATATTCTTTTATTCCCGTTTCCTTCAGAATTCCGGGTATTTCAGTTTTTAAACTGTTTAAAAGCTGGGTTTCATTTAGCGACATAAAGAGATTTAGATTTCCGTTATGATATGTGGCTCTGAGAGAAATATTTTCTAATCTGAGGTTTAAAGAAAGCTGTTTTTGAAAATACGGCTCCTGTGCGTGTTCCTGTTCAGTATGTTTATTTCCATATTGCTGATATATTCCTTTATCTGTGTCTGAAAATCCATCATGGTTAAAGTTGTTCTGTGTATTATGGGAAATATATGGGTTTTCTTTCTGTAAAGAGATAATTTTTAGAGGACTTTCTTTTTTATTCCTGCTATTTTCAATTTTTAAGGATTGGATAAAATTGTTTTCAAGGGGAATTTCATTTTGCTTTTCATATTGGTTCATATGTTCCATAGTTTTTGCCGTTTTGTCTGTATGCTCTAAGTAAGGCTTCTTAGGAGGGGTTTCTAATTTAGGTTTATTTTTATGATTTACTACTGGTCTGGAGTGGTTTTTTGAATGATTAGAATAATAGTTGGAATTTTGTGATTTAAGTTTCCTGTTTTCTGAAAATTCTAAGTTTTGCCTTTTTATCTGAAAATTTTCATGGTTTTGATTGTTTTTTTCAAAATTGAGGTGTTCCGTTTTATGGATATTTTTTTCTGTGGAAACAGTAGAAACTTTAACTGAAGCAGATATCGTATCTTTGTAGGAAAAATTTATATTCTGGGTTTGGGAATTTTTATTAAAGTCTGTAGATGTGGAAAATACCAGAGGTTCTTTATTTTTGTTTGTGGTCTTAAGATGTGGTTCTATACTTGATTTTTGTTTTTGGTTGCTGCTATGTTCATTTCTAAGGGTTTTTGGGCTGATATTAGGAAGATTTTCTTTTTTCTCTGTAGTTTTATATAAAATCTGTCTATTTTCAGAAAATAAAGAATTCTGGAAGTTTGTTTCAGTTTTTGAAGTAAACTTTTTTTCTGAAGAAGGAGATATAAATCTTATTAACTGGACATCCTGTTGAAAAGTAGTTGTCTCAGGAGGTTTTCCTTTTTTCTCAGGGGTATAGGTGTTATCTGTAGGGTATATTGTTTTTTCTGGATGGTTTTGTTGTGGAGATATCTTTTTTGAAGGTTTTTTGGGAGGGGCTATATGGTTGGAATAAAATTCCCTCTCTAAATGTTTTTTATACTGAAAAGTATCCTCAGATTTTTTGTCGGGAACCGCAGTCTTAGTCAGGCTATTATCTGCATTGTTTGTATGAATAACTAATGAATTTTTATCTAAGGTTTTTGTCTGGTCTGGTTTAATTTCTTTATTTCTCTCCGGGGTTTCAATATATTTTCTATCTTTTGTTTTGTTTTTGGAGTATTTATTTGCTGGTGGTAGGTTGTGAGAAGAAATATCCTCATTTATTAGGGGTTTGGTTTCTATGTGCTGGTTTGTGTTTGTATAGTCTATTTCTTTTCTGGTCTTTTTCAGGTTTCTTGAGATTTTAGGACTTTTTTTATACTCCTGGTTCGGAGATAAAGTTTTGTCTGTTTTATTAGAATTAGAGGGTTGTTTTTTCAATAATCTTCTATTGTTTATCCCATTATTTGTGTTTTTGTTTAAAGTGAAATGATTAATAGTTGGATGATAATTACTTATTGTAACTATTTTTTGGTTTTGTTGTGAATGTGCTGTGGTCATATTCTCAAATATCTGGGCAAATAAATCGCCTTTGTGATTATTACTCTTTGTCTTATTTATAAGTTTTTGGGAGGAAGCCACCTTTAAAATCTGCATGATTTTCTCGATTATAAATTTAAATTAATTTTCGTAAAATGGCAAAAATTAATTAAAGTTATTAACTTTATCCTATGAATAAAACTGGTTTAATTGTACTGCTTACAGTTCTGGTGATAATTATTGGTGGCCTTGCTTATTTACTTTACGAAAGGACTGTAAATAATAGAGTTCCTTATTATAAAGGAGATATAAGAAAAACACCTAACTACTATAAAGGCAAAATGGAAAACGCCCCTAACTTTTATAAAGGCTCATTGAAGAAAATGAAAAACTACTACAAGAAAGATATAAAAGATATGCCCAATTACTATAAACCCCCTTCAAATAAACCTTCTGATAGGGCTTCAAAACTGAGAAGTTTAAAGGAAAACTGGTAGTTAGTACACATATATAGATTTTAGCTTTTTTATAGCTTCGGCTTTTATCTGGGATACCCTTGATACAGAAACATTTATCTCTTCTGCTATTGTTTTAAGGTCTTTTTCTTCAAAATATATCATCTGGAGAACCTTTTTCTCTTTCTCTGATAGCAGCTCAAGGGCTTTCAGTAATTTATCCTTCTGGTCTTGCTTGATTACTTCCTCTTCCGGAGAGGCTTTTTCTGAGGTCAGGGTATCAATAATCTTAAAGCTTTCGTCAGAAGAAAGGGCTTTTTCAATACTTACCATAACAGCTGTATTTGATAAAGGGACAGGTTGCCCCTCTTCTAAAGGAGGTTCCTTTTTTATCTTGTCCCTTACAGTTCTTGGGACGATATCTAAACTCCTGAGATAATCAAGAATTTCTCCCCTGATTTTTATATAAGCATAAGTTGAAAGTTTGGCTTTGTCTTTATCATATTTTTCTATGGCTTTCATTAAGCCAATAACACCAACATTCACAAGGTCATCAAACTCTATATCTCCCTTTGGAAGCCTATAATAAATTTTGCTTGCTACTTTTTTAACAAGGGAGAGATTTTCCAATATTAGTTTTTCTCTTTCTTTTTTGTCCATCAACCCTTTCTCAGAAAACTTACTACTTTTTCCCAGAATTTTTGTTTTATCTCAGGTGGAGGTTCCTTTAATTCTTCGGCAGCAATTCTTTTGAGCTGAAGAACAAATTTATCAGATGGGTAAACCTCTGAGATAATCTGTTTTTTTCTGACTGTTTTCTGGATATTTTTTGTAAATGGTAAAATACCGCCTAAGGTGAGTTCTATGTCCAGGAATTTTTTAACAGATGTTTTCAGTCTTTCAAATGTTTCAAGTCCTTCTTCTTCAGATTTTGCCATATTTATGATTACCTTAAAGTTTGAGTAGTCGTACAGTTTTTTCATTGATTTTATAAGAGCATAGGCATCCATTATGGCTGTAGGTTCCGGAGTTGTTATTACATAAGTCTGGGAAGAAGCTCTGATAAAAGATATCACTTTATTATCTATTCCTGCTGCTGTGTCTATAAGAATATAGTCATAATTTTCTGAAATGCTATTTAAATTCTGGATAAATCTTAAAACTGCTGTATCTTCAACTTCATTAATTGCATCTATTCCTGAAAATCCCGGGAGAATATCAATACCCCTTGTGTTGAATATAATTTCTTCAATCTTTGCACCGTTAAGAATATCTTTCAGGGTTTTCTTTGTATTTACGTTAACAAGTATATGAACATTTGCCATTCCAATATCTGCATCAATTAATAAAACTTTTTTGTCATAATCATTTGCCAGTATATAGGCAAAATTAACGGCAAAATTTGTTTTCCCTACACCCCCTTTTCCACTGGCAACAGCAAGGAATTTTGTATTTTTTTCTATCTGTTTCTCATTAACAAGTTTCAAAAGGCCTTTTGCCTGCTCTTCCATGGCAGCCTCCAATTATTCTCCAAGGATGTAAGAAGCAATTACCTCAGGTGAAAGGACTTTAAGGTCTTCAGGAACTCTCTGGCCTGTGCTCAGGTATGAAACAGGAATTCTTGTTTCTACAGGTAGATTAAGCAGTAATCCCGGTTTTTTTGTTTCATCTATCTTTGTAAAAAATAGAGAGTGTATCGGGAAAAATGTCTGGTATTTATATACAACCTCAAATGCGTCTTCATTTTTAAAGTTACAACTGATTGTAAGGATATTTTTTATTTCCTGTTGGATACCTGTCAGAATTTCTTTTATTTCTCCCAGACGCCAGTAATCATAATGGCTTCTTCCTACTGTATCTATCAGAATAAAATCCATCTCTTTCAGGTCTTCAATTATATTTTTTAGCTTTTTGGATTCAGAGATTGAATAAAAAGGAATATTTAGTATATTGGCGTAAGTTCGTGCCTGTTGTGCAGCACCAACTTTGAAGGTATCTGTGCTTATAACTGCTACTTTTTTGTTTTTGTTTATAACAAGCTGAGATGCTATTTTAAACAGGTTTGTGGTTTTTCCTACTCCTGTTGGTCCTATAAATGCAAATATTCCCGGTTTTTCTGTTATTTTATCAATTGCTCCGGTGAATTTTATATTTTCTTTTATACCTTTAATTAATGCTTCCTTGTAAGTTACAGTATTTAAATCCCATTTGTTTGTATCAATATCAAGACCGCAGGCAGCCATAACAACTTTTTTGGCTACTTCAGGTTGAACATCTTTTTCAATTAGTAAATTTGCCAGTTCAAGTGCATCTCCGGTAAGTTCTGACAATACTTTTGATGCTTTGTCTTCTACAGTATTCGGTGCAATGTGGGGTGGTAGATTTTCAGGTGTTGCCATATTTTGTGCATATTTGGGGAGTGTGGTCTGTATTTTTTTGTCTATAATATCCTCAATTTTGTCCAGAAGTTCTTCGAACTTTATTACAGGTTCTATAGGCTCATCATCTTCTACAGGCTCAACAAACAGTTTGTATTTTTTCCGGCCTTTAAGGAAGAAAAATCTTTTTTCTTCTATGGTTTCATAATGGAGTATTTTTATATCTTCCCCAAGCTCTTTTTTTGCCTTTTCAATAAGCTCCTCAAGGTCATAGCCTTCGTAAACTTTAACCTCCATACGGCTCAACTACCCCTAAGACATTAACTTTTGTTTTTGGATTAATTTCTGCATAGGATAATACCACAAAGTCAGGTAGATATGGCTCTATTATTTTT
>JALWLQ010000199.1 GCA_027084095.1 Persephonella sp. | reverse complement strand
AGTTATTTAAAGGATAAAGCTGTTGGTTTTTATACAGAGGAAATAAGAGATAAAACCGGCCATAGAAAAGGTTTCGTTATTAAAACTCTGGATGGGAAAGAAGGTATTCTTGCACTAAAAGGTTTAGCTTCCAGATACAAAGTTGGCAAATACGGGGTCAATATAAAAGAATTTGAAAGTATTGCCATACCGGTCTTAGAAAAAGCCCTTAAAGAAAACAAAATTATCCTTATTGATGAGATTGGAAAGATGGAGCTGTTTTCTTCAAAATTTGCCCAGCTAATAAAACAACTTTTTGAAGATAAGAATAAAACCATAATAGCCACAATTCCCATAAAAAATGTTCATCCTATTATTAAATGGATTAAATCCCTGCCGGATGCCCAGATAATAGAAATTGATTACACAAACAGGGATTACATACCTGAAAAAATTCTGGAGAGTATAAATGAAAGGTAAGATAGTCTTACTTGGAACTTCCTCTGCAATGCCGACAGTGGATAGAAATAACAGCGGTATTTATATGAAATATAAAGGGGAAGGTTTTCTGTTTGATTGTGGAGAGGGAACACAGCGTCAGATAATGAAAGCCGGCTTAAGTATCTATCAGGTGGACAAAATTTTTATATCTCATCTGCACACTGACCACACCCTTGGTCTTCCCGGTTTACTGGAAACACTTGATATGCATGATAAACCAAAAGTGGATATTTACGCCATCCACGGACTTCAGAAAGTTCTGGGTTGCGTGTTAAATGGTGTTATATATGCGCCTGATATAGATATTAATATTCATGAATTTGAGCCTCAGGATGAGATTTTTACAATATTTGAAAATAAAGAATATACTGTCAAATCAATAGGACTTAATCATGTTGTTGATTGTATAGGATTTTCCTTTGAGGAAAAACCAAAAAGAAAATTCATAAAAGAAAAAATTGAAGAACTTAACTTAATAGATAAAGATTTTATCCAGCTTAAAAATGAAGGAAAAATAATCAGAGATGGACAGGTTATTACAAAAGAAGAAATAACCTATGAAGAAAAAGGTTTCAAATTTACATATATCCCTGATACATATAAAACAGATAACATTATAAAACTGGCAAAAGGCAGTGATATTTTAGTTATTGAGGCAACCTATCTTGATGAGGAAGATAAAGCAAGGGAATACGGACATCTGACCCTTGAATATATTTTGGAAATATATCCACAACTTGAATGTAAACAGATTATCCTTACCCACTTTAGCAGAAGATACAAGGATATGAAACCTTACATCAAAAAAATACAGGAAAAAGGCTACCAAAATATACTGATAGGCAGAGACTTTATGGAAATTAAGTTTTAATCCCTAAGCCAGCGTTTTGTAATATCCTGATAGCTATCTATTCTCCTATCTCTGAAAAATGGCCATACAGTTCGATGCTCATCAAGAATATCTGTATCAATTTCACAGATTAGTATCTCTTCCTTATCAGCTGAAGCCTTTTTGATTATCTGACCGTAAGGGTCCGCAATGAAACTTTGTCCCCAGAACTCTATTCCATCATTTCTATCAGGGGATTGTTCAAACCCAACCCTGTTTACAGCTGCTACATAACAGCCATTTGCAACCGCATGACTTTTCTGAACAGTCTCCCATGCATTATACTGGCTTTCTCCGTGTTCATCTTTTTCCTCAGGAAGCCAGCCTATAGCTGTTGGATAAACAATAATATCTGCCCCTTGCATTGCTGTCAGCCTTGCAGCCTCAGGAAACCACTGATCCCAGCAAATAAGGGTTCCCACATTACAATATTTTGTCTGGAAAACCTTGTATCCTAAATCCCCGGGAGTGAAATAAAACTTTTCATAAAAATGAGGGTCGTCCGGAATATGCATTTTTCTGTATTTTCCAAGGAAACTTCCATCTGCATCTATAACAACAGCCGTATTGTGATAAAGGCCTTTATCCCTTTTTTCAAAAAGGCTTGCAACAATAACAATATCATTATCTTTAGCAACCTGAGAAAGCCTCTTTATAGTGTCTGATTGGGGATTAATTTCTTCAGCAAGTTTAAAAAAATCCCAGTCCTCAACCTGACAGAAATATTTTGATTTAAACAACTCCTGTGTAACTACCA
>JALWLQ010000198.1 GCA_027084095.1 Persephonella sp. | reverse complement strand
TCATCAATAGCAATTTTTACTCCGTTTTCCAGTTCAACAACTTTGTCATTTTCTTCTATAGCTTCATCAAATCCCATTGCATATTGAAATCCTGAGCATCCTCCAGGAACAACTCTAACCCTGAGGATTGGATTTTCTATTCCTTGTTCATCAGCTATTCTTTTGATTTCAGCCGCTGCTGCTTCTGTTACAGTAAAATTAACAGTTGATTGCATAATATAAACCTCCGATTTTGTTTTTTTACATATTATATTCTGGCCATCAGTTTTATTATGATTGTTATCAGAATTTCATTAGATACATAAATTGTGGAACGGTAAGTATATCAGATATGGAAATTTTTGAGCCTGTTAATTTTTGTAGAAAAGATTTTTCTTTCCTGATATATATTACCTGAACTTCTTTTCCTTCCATTTTAGAAAGTTTTTTTGCTTCATTAATGGCATCCTGAATGTTTCCCAGTTTATCTACCAGTCCTATCTTTTGAGCCTGTTTTCCTGAGAAAATCCTTCCATCTGCATATTTTTTAAGTTCCTCTTTTTTGATTGGTCTGTATTTTACAATAGCATCTAAAAACTGGTCATAAACATCCAGTATAGTGGCTTCCAATAATCTCTTTTGCTCAGGGGTAAGTGAGTGATTTGGATAAAGGATATCTTTGTTCTGACCGCTTTTTATATTCTCTATTTTTATTCCTATTTTATCCAGAACTTTAGAGGCATCTACATGCTGGATAATAACACCTATTGAACCTGTTATTGTTCCGGGATTTGCATATATAACATTTGCAGGGGCACTTATGTAATAACCTCCTGAAGCGGCTACATTTCCCATTGATACAACAACAGGTTTTGTTTTTCTGAGTTTTTCAATGGCAGTATATATCTCCTGTGCAGCTCCAACTGCTCCACCAGGACTATCAACCAGTAAAACCACAGCTTTTATTGAGGAGTTTTTTTGAGCTTTATCTATATTGGAAACAGTATCCATATAGTTGGATATTACTCCTTTTACCTCTATAACAGCTATCTTAGGTAAAGACTTGTAGTTTAGATAAGACAGAAACCAAAAAACTCCCAGAAATATCAAAATTCCTATTATTATTTTTTTCTTCATCTCTTCCCCACTTAAATTGTTGGTGATGGAACTGGAATAAATTTTAATACTGGAATTTTTCTAATTCTAACTCTGTTGGAAAGTAAATGTCCAATATATCCCTGTTTCTGATTAAGTTCCTGTGCAACTTTTTCCACATCTTTTAAAGCTGTTATATAAATATCTGCCTTACTTAAATCCTGTGCTGTATCAACATTTACTATAGTTATCATATTGTCCTGAATGGGCATATCGTATATAAATATTTCACTTAATGCTTTCTTGATAGCTGCATTAACTTTTTCTGATTTGTGGCTTTTTTTCATTTTTAGTAAATCTCCTTATATATATTTATATGTATTTCTGGAAAGTTAATCTCTACAAAGTTTATTATATTTTGCATAACTTTTTCCACCTGTTTTTGGTCTGGAGCAACCATTACAACTGCAACCTGTGCAGACTGCCATAAATCTTGATTTCCAACCTCTGAAACAGAAACATTAAATTTTGCCTTTAGTTTTTCCTTCATTGAACGGATAACCATTCTTTTTTCCTTCAATGAGGTTGCATGGGGAATATACATATCAAAAACAATGCTTCCTATAAACATCTTCTCCCTGAAAAAAATTTTTTTGTGAATATATATATTTTAAGGAATTTTTCAATCAGGAATTTTTAAAAAGGTCTATGAAGTCTTCTACTGTTAGCTCTTCAGCCCTTGCAGTTTCAGGGATATCTGCTCTTTTTAAAACCTCAACAGGCAGTTTAGTCCTGAGCATCTTTCTACGGGCTGAAAATAGATGGGAAACAAAGTTTTTATACTCTTTTAATTTGTCAATTGGGGGTTTTTCTTTTGGAATAAGTTTTACGACGGCTGATGTTACCTTAGGGGGTGGCTTAAAAAATCTGGCAGGAACGCTCATAACATATTCCACAACAAAAAATGTCTGTATAAAAACAGATAAAAATGTGTATTGCTTTGTTTTAGGTTTTGCAATTAGCTTTTCTGCAACTTCTTTTTGTAGCATAAATACACATAGCTGGATAATATCAAGATAAAAAGGCAT
>JALWLQ010000197.1 GCA_027084095.1 Persephonella sp. | reverse complement strand
GCTTTTATTGCTACAGAGTCGTAAGCCTGAAGTAAAGGATAAATAAACTCATGTATTGCAATTGGTCTGTTTTCTTTAAATCTTTTTTTGAAATCGTCCCTTTCAAGCATTCTTGCAACAGTGTATTTTGCTGTAAGCCTGATAAGGTCTTCTGCTGTCATATCCCCCAACCATTCACTGTTGAAAACAACCACAGTTTTTTCTGGGTCTAAAACCTTAAAAACCTGCTCTTTATACGTTTTCGCATTTTCTAAAACCTGCTCCCTTGTTAATGGGGGTCTTGTTTTATCTCTTCCTGAAGGGTCACCTATCATTGCAGTAAAATCACCGATTATGAAATAGACAGTATGTCCAAGCTGCTGAAAAGTTCTAAGTTTTTGCAGTAGAACTGTATGCCCAAGATGTAGGTCAGGTGCTGTAGGGTCAAAACCTGCCTTTACAATAAGAGGTCTTCCTTCCTTTAATTTTTCAAGGAGTTCTTCCTCATTTATGATTTCAATAACACCCTTTTTGATTATTTTAAGCTGTTCTTCAGGAGATAATCCATGAAATTCTATCAATCTATAGTTTCCTCCTAAGTTTTTGTATTAGGAATTATTATATCCGATTGGAAAATTAGATGGATTTTGTAAAATTTAAAAATTTTTGTTGATTTTATGTTAATATAAACAAGGTAAAATTATTAATATCATTCAAAGCTATGGATTTACTGAAAAACAGGAACTTACGGTTATTAAAGTCTCTACTTTCAGTTGGTAAAGTTGCTGTTTTTCTGTGGAGAAATGAGGAAGATTGGCCTGTTGAATATGTATCCGAAAGTATAAAAAATCTGATTGGATACTCTGCAGAAGATTTCCTATCAGGTAAAGTAAGATATGCAGATTTAATTCATCCTGATGATTTGGAAAAAGTAATTAATGAAGTCAAAAAATATTCCAGAGAAAAACCACCTTACTGGATACATCAGCCCTATAGATTATTAAGAAAGGACAATTCTTATATATGGGTCTGGGATCAGACCATTCCCGTATTTAATGACAAGAAGGAGATTTCCCACTACTTTGGATATATTATAGATATAACCCACGAAATTGAGTATAGTAGATTTTATAAATTTATCAGTGAAGTTACAAAAGCATTTATTTCTGAAGGAAACTCACAAAATATATTCAAGACTTTGTATTTTTCTCTGGTAAAGAATTTTGATATTAAAACAGTAATAATATCTGATAAGAAAGGGGATATTGTATTTTCATGCGAACAGGATAGTAAATACGAAAAGATAGTAAAAAATATAATCAAGCGAAAAGATTACATAGAAGAAGTAATCTATGAAAAAAGGGTATTCATCACTCCTGTTGACACTCATTACAAAGTACTATTAGTAGCATTACCCATAGAGATACAAACAGGAGAAATTATAATTATTAACTTGATAGGGGATGCTTATGAATGGAATTTATACAAAAAGAAAGGTTTATTAAAAAGGCTTTATGAAGACCTTCAAACAATAATCAGAGAAACTTATCTTCTAAAGCAAGGTATTATACTGAAGAAAGCAATAGAAAATGCAGACGAGTGGTTTATTATTACAAATTCAGAAGGGAATATCCTCTATGCTAATGAATTTATCTCAAAAATATCAGGTTATAGTTTAGAGGAAATAATAGGCAAAAACCCCCGAATATTTAAATCGGGTCTTATGAACCCTAAAATATATGAGGAGTTATGGAATACCATAAAAAAAGGTAAAACTTTTGAAACAATATTTATAAACCGTAAGAAAAATGGAGAGCTTTTTTACTTAGAAGCAAAAATAGTGCCTGTGAAACTGCCTGATGGGGAAGTTCGTTATATTTCACTTGCCAGAGATATAACTACTGAACATAAATTACATGCAGAACTGGAAAAAATTAAACATTTTGACCCTTTAACTAATCTTTATAACAAGGATTATTTTTTATCAGAAGTAAACAGAATACTTAAGAAAATATCTTCAGGCCTTCTCTTAACTATAGATATAAATGATTTTTCTTTTATAAACAAAAAATATAGTATTAAATTTGGAGATTTTTTGTTAAAAGAAATTTCTGAGAGGCTGAAGACAATACTTGATGAAACATTTATCATAGCCAGAACTGGAGGAGATGAGTTTAGTATTTTTATACCCTTCAGC
>JALWLQ010000196.1 GCA_027084095.1 Persephonella sp. | reverse complement strand
AGAAAGCTATTGATAGCATTAAACTATAGACCTAAATTAAAGGAGAGACTAGCCTTGATTATGGAGGAAAGAGACATGCCCTTGACCATAACAAAAGAAATGATTAAGAATGACCCTTTTTTCAAGAAAGGAAAAGAGGAAACAGAAAAAGAATATATAAAAAAACTTTACAAAAAGCTAAATTTATCTCCTCAGAAAATAGCTGAGACTTTAGATTTGCCATTAGATTTTGTTGAAAGAGTAATAAAAGAAGCCCATTCAGAAAAGGAATAAAGAAATATAAATCTTATGCCTTTTGATACATACAATATATCCTCTGGAGAGACGTTATAACTGCACCAATAGCAATCAGGATAATTCCTACATCCACTCTAAAAAGAAAAACAGAAACTATCAAAATAATAGACCTTTCTGGTCTTTCAAAAAAACCAACCTTACATTCAATCCCAAGGCCTTCAGCCCTTGCTCTTGTGTAACTAACCAGAAATGAGAAAACAATTGCAACAAGGGTTAAACCCAGAAGAATATCATCATTCCTAAAAATATAGACAACAGCCATTAAAGGAAAAGCATCAGAAAGTCTATCTATTACTGAGTCAAGAAATGCTCCAAATCTGGAGGTTTGATTGAAACGCCTTGCAAGTGCGCCATCAAGGGCATCACATATATTTCCAAGGGTAAGTAAAATTCCAGCAACTATAAAGTTTTGAACAGCAAGAAAATAGCTACCTGCAATAATCAAAATAAGCCCTGTGATTGTTAAAAAATTAGGTGAAATTCCAATCTTATAAAAGAGTTCTATGATAGGAGATATCTTTTCCTCAAAAACTGGTTTTATCTGTTTAATCAGCTGGCTCATAATATTTCCTTGCTATCTCAATAAATCTTCTGGTTTTTTCCAGGTCTTTTATTCCTGGTTCTTTTTCAAGCTTTGATGAGGCATCAACACCATAGGGTTTTAGTTCTTTTAAGAGTTCTTCAAGATTTTCAGGTGAAAGCCCCCCTGAAAGAATAACCCTGTCATACATATCTATAACTTTTTTAGCAATATCCCTGTCTATCTGTTTACCTGTGCCACCGTAAGCCTTTTCTGAAAATGCATCTATCAGCACCGTGTATCCTTCCTTGAAGAATGGTTCCATTTTATTGATATCTTTTTCATCTTTTATTCTAAAAGCTTTAAAGACCCTTTCCTTTGGAAAATTTTTAACAAACTCTATATCCTCATCCCCATGGAACTGAATAATATCTACAATATTCAGCAATCTCCTAACTTCCGATAGTTCAGGATTTACAACAACTGCAACAGATTTTGCTTTACCTTTTATTGCACTGGCAATACTCTGTATCTGTGGAATTTCTATATGCCTTGGGCTTTTGGGAAAATAAATCATACCAATATGGGTTGCCCCAAAATCTGCAATCTTAATCGCCTGTGGAATATGTCTAATACCACAGATTTTTATAACGTAATCCCTCATTTTTCCCTGAGCTCTCTTATGTATATTCTTAAAAGCTCTTCTCCATCCTGATAAAGAGTTATTTTTTCAGGTTTATCCTGGTTATATCTATAGATAGCTTTAAAACCTTTATAACTGATTTCTACAGGTTTTAGATTTTTGTATTTTAGAACTGCTCCATTATTTTCTACCACCAGAAAGCCATCCTTACAATAATGTTTATCTTTAGGAGATAATTTAAACTGTCCTGTAAGTAGTTCTTTTATATCAAAAGGGATTTTCAGATTAAAATAATCCCAATACATATCAAGGTCTTTACCACAAAGATTTTCTCCCTGTGGTGTTTCTACACAGATTTTTTCCTTTGAGTATTTAAGGGAAAACAGTTTGTTCCCAAAAGGAGTTCTGAAAGTAAGCTGGCTTTTATCTCCCAGATTACCGTAAAAAACTGTATAAACTCCGTGGATAAAAAGATTTCCTCTGATAAATCTGTCTTTATTTATGGTAGATGATTTTAATATTCTATTAAATTCAACTTCACAACTTGTTCTTTTTAAAGGTGCACAACTCCAGATAAAACCTATAAGGAAGACTAAAGACAAGGATATTATTTTTTTCATTTTTGAAGTTTCTTAAGTTTTTCAATAATTCTTTTTTTCAGTCCAGGTTCCCCTTCTTCCCCGGTTTTTTCAATTATAGAAAGTGCTTTTTTGTAAAGTTTTAAAGCCTCTTCTTTTTTACCAAGGGCTTCTAATACTTCTGCCATATGCTCAGTCAGGACAGGGTCATCTGGCATTTTTTCATAAGCTTTTTTGATATACTCATACGCCTTTTGATAATCACCTTTCTTAAAATATCCCCATCCAAGACTATCAAGATAAGCTGGATTATCAGGCACATACTGGAGGGCTTTCTTCACAAGCTCAATTCCTTTATCTATAGCTATGCCCCTTACTATGTAGGAATAACCCAGATAGTTTAGAGCATCTGGAAATGCAGGTCTGAGTTTTAGAGCTTTTAAAAATGCCTTTTCTGCGTTCTCCCAATCACCTAATTTGTCGTAGTAAATACCTTTATAAAAATAGACAACAGGGTCTGAAGGATTTATTTCTTCAGCTTTTTTTACATATTCAAGGGCTTTTTCTATATCTCCCTTTTTATCTTCTAAATCTGCAATCATAAGTAAAATATGATGGTCTGTAGGTTGGAGTTTAAACATTTTTTGGAGAACATCTATAGCCAGGTCATATTTTTTCTGTTTCACATAAACTTCTGCAAGTCTTTCTAAAACATCAATATTTTCCGGATTTTGTTGTAAAACTTTCAGGTATAGCTCTTCTGCAAGTCTATATTCCCCAATACTTTCATAAGCCATTCCTAAAATCATGGCCACAGTAAGATTATTGGGGTCTTTCATATACAGTTTTTCCAGGTCTTTTACAACTTCTTTTGCCTTATTCTCTTTTAAATACAGCAAAAACTTTTTAAGCAGTGCATCTTTGGCATTTGGATAGAGTTCAACAATTTTATTTATAATTTTTTCTGCTTTTTCATCCTGGTCTGTCTGAACATATATCTGGAATAATCTATTAAGAGCTTCAAGATTTTGTGGGTCTTTTTCTAAAACTTTTTTGTATACCCTTTCAGCTTCTCTCCATTTTCCATTTTGAGAATATAAGGTTCCCAGCAGTGTAAATGCTGGTGTATAAAGGGGGTCTATTTCCATAATCTTTTCAAGTTCCTGAATAGCTTTCTGGTCTTCCTGTCTAAACAAATAAATTCTGGCCAGTATATAACGGATTTTAGGGTCATCAGGATGCAAGGCAATCAGCTTTTTTAAAATTTTTTCAGCCTCATTAATTTTGCCTTCTTTTAGATATGTATCAACAAGGAATTTAAGTAGTCTTTCATTTTTTGGAAATTTTTCTACAGCCTGGAGAAGTATTTTTTCGGCTTTTTTGAACTCATTAAGATGAATATAAACTGATGCTGCATAAATATATACATCTATTTCATTCTTGGAAGAAAATCTTTTTACATACTGGTTAATAAATGATAAAGCTTTCTCCTTGTTCTGTACTCTAAGGGCTACCTGAATAGCCTCTCTATAAAGTTCTTCTTCATCAGGTGCCATCTTTAAAGCTTTTTCACAAAAATAAAGAGCATCTTTGTAGTCATCACTCTCAGCAGTATATTTACAGGCAGTATAGTAGAAGTATATATTTTCAGAGGTTTCTTTTCCTTTTACAGCTGCACAGGAAAAAGCAACTGCACTCAGTGAAAACAAAGCAACTAATTTTTTTAACATCTTCTTACCTTCTTCTTACTATTAATACAGGCACAGGAGAACCTTTAACAACTTTCATTGCAATAGTTCCAAGGAAAAATCTTTTAATATCTTTTCTCTGTCTTTTTCCTACCACTACCATATCTGGATTAAAGTCTTTAATCGCTTCTAAAATTGCCTTATCTGGAGATGCTTTTATTATTTCAAAATCAACCTTAATTCCTTCTTTTTCAGTGTTTTCCTTAAGTTGTTTAAGCATCTGAACTTTTTTATTGAATACACTCTCATATATGTGGGCTATATGGGCAAATATCTCTTCATTATCTGCATGAACTATATCTATTTCTGCACCAACTTTTTTGGCTATCTCTTTTGCAGTTTCAAAAGCCTCTATAGAGTTAGGCAAGAAGTCATATCCGCACAGTATTTTATTAATCTGTGTAAGTGGCTTACCTTTAACTACAAGAACAGAGCTTCTCGCTTTGTTAACTATTTTTTCAGCTTCATTCCCAAGAAGTAAGCTACCTGTAAAAGTTTCCTTGTGGGCTCCTATTACAAGCAGGTCAAAATTTCCGCTTTCGCAGGTCTCAAGAATTTCCTCAGCAATATCCCCGGTTTTTACCAGAAATTTAACCTTTAAACCTTCTTTTTCTTTTATCTCTTCAGCTATTTTTTCCAACTCCTGAGATGCTTTTTCAACTATTTCCTCAACGGTTTTTACTATCCTTGCAAATTCCTCAGGGTCAACGATAGGCTCAATGTCATCTAAAGCTGCAGGGAAAATCAGGTTCTCAACAACATGTATAAGTTTAAGTTCACTGTTAAACAATCTGGCAAGAAATACAGCAGAGTTTATTACTTTCTTGCTATCCTCAGAAAAATCCACTCCCACAAGGATTTTTTTAAATTGCATCTTATTCTCCTTTTAACTTATCTTTGGCATACTCCATTAATCCACCTGCTTCAAAAACCTTTTTAAGACTTTCAGGTAAAGGCTTGAATGTATATTCTTTGCCTTTTGTTTTATTTATTATTTTTCCTTTATCAAAATCAATCTCAACAATGTCCCCTTCTTCTATTTCTCTTGCAGCTTCAGGTGATTCTACAATAGGAAGCCCCAGATTTATCGCATTTCTGTAAAAAATTCTTGCAAAACTTTCAGCTATAATAGCTCCTATTTCAGCACCCTTTAATGATAGTGGTGCATGTTCCCTTGATGAACCACAACCAAAATTTTTACCTGCAACGATTATATCTCCTGGCTGGACTTTGTTTGGGAACTCTGGGTCAGCATCCTCCATAACATGCTTTGCAAGCTCTTTTGGGTCAGTTGTAACAAGATATCTTGCAGGAATTATCTCATCAGTGTTAATATCATCTCCAAACTTCCAGACTTTACCTTCTATTTTCAACAGAAAAACCTCCTGAAATAATTTTGAAATTACTTCAAATAATACCATAAAAGGCATTTTCGATGTAAGATAATGGTAAAAGCTGTTTCTGGAGGTTTTTATGAAGGTATATTTCTTTGGGGTAGAAGAGTGGGAAAAGTTACATATTCAAAGAAGATTAAGGGAAAAAAATATAAATGGAGAGTTCTTATTTTTCAAAGAAGCTCTGGATGAAAATACTGTAGAAAAAGCAAAAGATGCTGAGGTGGTAAGTGTTTTTATATACTCCAAACTGAATAAAGAAGTAATAGACCGTATGCCTAATCTAAAGCTGATTATCACCCGTTCATCCGGATACGACCATATTGATGTTGAATATGCAAAACAAAAAGGTATTCAGGTAGCATATATCCCAGGATATGGGAACAATACTGTTGCAGAGTATACATTTGCCTTAATACTTGCTCTTGCCAGAAGATTTAAACCTATGATTGAAAGAACAACACAAGGTATTCTCTCCCGTGAAGGATTAATGGGCATAGACATAATGGGGAAAACCATCGGTATAGTTGGAACTGGAAGAATAGGTAGCCATGTAGCAAAAATAGCTTATGGATTTGGAATGAAAATTCTGGCTTATGATAGGTCAAAAAATAAGGAACTTGTGGAAAATTATGGCGTTGAGTATGTAGGTCTTGAAGAACTTCTATCAAGGTCAGATATAGTAACAGTCCATCTTCCCTACAACAAGGCAACCCACTACCTAATCAATAGATTTAATATCAAACTTATGAAAATGGATGCCATGCTTATAAATACTTCAAGGGGGGAAGTTGTTGAACTGGATGCTATTATTGAAGCCCTCAAAGAAGGAAGACTTGCTGGGGGAGTTGGACTGGATACAATTGAGGCAGAAATAACTGTTGAAGAAGAATTAATTAAAAAAACAGGACTTACAGCCTTCAAACTCAAAAAAGCAGCAGAAGCACAATACTTACTTAATCAGGAAAATGTAATCGTATCTCCCCACCTTGCATATTACACAAAAGACGCATCAGAAAGAATACTTGATATGACAGTTGATAATTTAGAAAACTTTATTAAAGAAGGAAAACCTCTAACCCCTGTGCCATAAGGATAAAAGCTGGAAATCTCTGAAATCTATAAGTTTTATGGTATAATATCAGATATTTTTGATAAACCTCTGGGAGAGGAGTATTGGACTTTAAAGGAAAAACAGTTCTTGTAACAGGTTCAACAAGAGGAATAGGTAAAGCAATAGCCGCAAAGTTTGCAGAGCACGGGGCTGATGTAATAATTACCGGCAGGAACAAAGGAACAGCTGAAGTAGTAGCCGAAAACCTGAAAAATGAGTTTGGTGTTAATGCTCACGGATTTAAACTGGACTTTTCAGAGGATATTCCAGCCCAGTGGAAAGAAATAGAAAAGGTTGCAGGAAATATTGATATTCTCGTAAATAATGCAGGTCTAACAAGGGATACACTTTTCATCAGAATGAAAGATGAAGACTGGAACACAGTATTACAGGCCAATTTAACAGGAACATTTAAAATAACCCAGCTTGTTGTAAAAGGTATGATGAAAAAAAGATGGGGGAGAATTATCAATATCTCCTCAATCATAGGCTTTATAGGAAATGTAGGACAGGTCAACTATGCTACAACAAAAGCCGGCCTTATCGGATTTACCAAATCCCTTGCAAAAGAGTTGGCTTCAAGAAATATAACTGTTAATGCAGTTGCTCCCGGATTTATAGAAACTGATATGACCCAGGAACTACCTGCAGAAATAAAAGAAAAATATCTTGAACAGATACCGCTTGGAAGATTTGGAAAACCTGAGGATGTGGCAAACGCAGTTTTATTCCTTGCATCAGATATGGCCTCATATATAACAGGAGAAACCATACACGTAAACGGTGGAATGTATTAAGAAAAATAAAATTTTTGGAGGTTATAAAAGAATGGAAGAAAGAATTAAAGAAATCATCGCAGACCAGCTTGGAATTGATGTTGACCAGATAAAACCTGAGTCAAAATTTGTTGACGACCTTGGGGCTGACTCCCTTGATGTTGTTGAGCTTATCATGGCATTTGAAGAAGAGTTTGATGTCGAAATTCCAGACGAAGATGCAGAAAAAATACAAACTGTTGGTGATGTAATTAACTACATCAAAGAGAAAAAAGGAGCGTAATTAAACGATGAGAAGGGTCGTCGTTACCGGTCTTGGAGCTATAACACCTGTAGGGCATAACGTTCAAGAAACATGGGATAATCTTATTAATGGAGTAAGCGGCATTGATATTATTAAACGTTTTGACCCTTACTCTTATAACCTGCCTGTTGTTATTGCAGGCGAGGTTAAAGATTTTGACCCTAAAAAGTATTTAAATCCTAAAGATGCTAAAAGAATGAGTGATTTTGTTAAGTTTGCTATGGTGGCTGCTAAAGAAGCCATAGCAAATTCAGGTCTGGAACTTGACAAAATAGACCTGACAAGAGCAGGTGTTATAGTTGGAACAGGTATCGGCGGCCTGAGGGATATTGAAGAGCAACAAACTTTATTATTAGAAAAAGGTGCCAGAAGGGTTTCTCCTTTCTTTATCCCTTCTGGTATTTCAAATATGGCATCTGGATATATTTCCATTGAGTTTGGTTTTAAAGGTCCTAACTCCTGTGTTGTTACAGCCTGTGCCACTGGAACCCATGCCATAGGAGATGCATTCAAAGTTATTCAACGTGGCGATGCTGATATTATGATTGCAGGAGGAACAGAATCAGCAATAACACCTCTTGGAATAGCAGGTTTTGCTAACATGAAAGCTCTATCAACCAGAAATGATGAGCCACAAAAAGCATCAAGACCTTTTGACGCTGAAAGAGACGGCTTTGTAATGGGAGAAGGAGCCGGAATACTTGTTCTGGAAGAACTTGAACACGCTCTTAAAAGAGGTGCAAAAATATATGCAGAAATAGTTGGATACGGTATGACAGGGGATGCTCACCATATTACAGCCCCATGTTCAGATGCTGATGGTGCCGTTAGAGTTATGGAAATGGCATTGAATGATGCCAGACTAAACCCAGATGAAATTGATTACATAAATGCACATGGGACATCAACACCTCTTAACGACAAAGTAGAAACCCTTGGAATTAAAAAAGTATTTGGAGACCACGCTTACAAAGTAAAAATAAGCTCTATAAAATCAATGATAGGACATCTTCTTGGAGCTGCAGGGGCAGTTGAAGCAGTTGCAACAGTAAAAACTATAGAAACAGGGATAATTCCACCAACAATAAACTATGAACATCCAGACCCTGACTGTGACCTTGACTATACACCAAATAAAGCTGTTGAAAAGCAGGTAAAAGCCGCAATATCAAACTCTTTTGGATTTGGAGGCACAAACGCCTGTTTAGCATTTAAAGCTTATGAGCATTAAACTTGAAAAAGAGTTTATTGATAGAGTTGAAAAACTTGAAAAGATATTAGGCTACACATTTAAAGATAAATCTCTGCCTTTAACAGCACTTACCCATCGCTCTTATGCAGTGGAGTATCATCGTGAAATTCCAGATTACGAAGTCCTTGAGTTTTTAGGGGATGCTGTTCTTGCTCTGATAGTCAGTGAAATACTAATGAAAACCTTTCCAAAAGCACGGGAAGGAGAACTATCACAAATCAGGTCAGCTGTCATAAGCGAAGCCTATTTATCAAAATTAGCCAGAATTTTAGGCCTTGGGGAGTTGGTTCTTCTTAGCAAAGGGGAAATAGCCCAAAAAGGAATGGAAAGGGAATCTCTTCTGTGCGATGTTTTTGAAAGTGTTTTTGGAGCCATATATGTAGATGCTGATTATAGAATAGATGTCCCCCGTAAAATTTTCAACAAATTTTTTAAAGAAAAGCTTATTCAGGATATAAAATCTGGGAATATTCCCCGGGATTACAAATCTCTTCTCCAGATACTTACCCAGAAAATTTTTGGTAAAACGCCACGGTATAAAACTATATCAGCCGTTGGTCCCGAACATGACAAAATTTTTACGGTAGAATGCAGAATAGAAGAGCTAAAAACAACAGGGAAAGGAAAATCAAAAAAAGAAGCCGAAACTATGGCTGCTAAAGAAGCTTACCTGAAATTATCAAAAGAAGATAAAAAAGACCCCCAGACCCCCTAAGATTATGATTATTATTATACAAATACAGAAATAAGGCTTATAATAATATACAATCTTTTATAAACCATTAGGAGATAACAACATGCCAAAGAAAAGAGGTGCCGATATTGTCATAGATGTTCTTCTTGAGGAAGGAGTAGACACTGTTTTTGGACTTCCCGGTGGTGCAATAATGGAAGTTTATGATGCTCTCTATGGAGCACCACTAAGGAATATCCTGGCAAGACACGAACAGGCTGCAGCCCACATGGCTGATGGTTATGCAAGAGCTACAGGAAAAGTTGG
>JALWLQ010000195.1 GCA_027084095.1 Persephonella sp. | reverse complement strand
AATCTTTTTACAGCTTTTTCAAAATCTTCCAATCTTTTTTTCAAAGCCATCTTTTTCCTTTTTCTTTTATTACCTGTTTTAGATATGGAGCTTTCTTTAAATCTACTATATCAACTTTATAAGGTAAATTGCTTTCTTCCAGAATATACCTGAGCTGAGACAATTTTTTGCTTATGTCTTTGTCTGACTCAAAGGCTAAATCTATATCTGAATATGGAGTGTTTTTTCCTTCTGCCCGTGAACCAAAAAGATATATCTTTACATCTTCTTCTTCAAAAAATTTTTCCAGAAACTGCCGTAAATCTTCAATAGTTTTTACTTTTTGTGCTTTAAACATACCGAAAGTTTCCAGTTTTAAGAATTATTTCACAACATCAAAGAAATAATGTCAACAAAAAAGGGGCAAAAGCCCCTTCAGAATTATTTATTCATCAGTTCAACAGCTTCCAGAACCTCAAGTCCAGATTCATGGATAGAAGTTTTACCGATAAATCCTGCAAGTCTTGCAACAGCTATTTCTTTCTCAAATGTTTCTTTATCAAGTCCTGACAGCTTAATTGCTTCTTCCCAGTTTTTAGGAAGTATTCTTACTCTTTTTTCTTTAACATACAGATTTCCAACCCGTTTTATAGCCTGCAGAATTCTAACTATAACGGGGTTTATTGGGTTTGCTATTCCTTCTGGAACTCCGGAGAGCGCCTTTTTAAGTAGTTTTCCTGCTTCTGTAAGCCTAATACCATTGTTTGGAAGAACATCCAGTATATACCTTGCCTCTAATTTGTTAACTGCATACTGAACTTCTTCTTTTAGGGTTTCATCAAATTCTTTGAATAGCTCATCAAGGAACATTCCGTATTCAGGAATTTTATGGAGAACCATAAGCTCAAATCTTGTAAGGTTCGGTAGTCTTCTTACTGAATAGGCAAGTTCTTCATAAAGCTGACCGGATTTTGTTGGATATCCACCACCTACTAGATGTTCATTGACAGCCTCTTCATACCAGTGGTAGTTTGGTGCTCCAAACTCGGTCTTGGTGATGGATATTGCTTTTACACCTGTTGATGTTATTTCTCTAACGCCTTTTTCTTTTATGTCCTGAAGAACTCTTTTTCCATGATTTGTTAGTTTATAAACAGTTTTTCCTGTTTTTTCATCTATCTCGGATTTTACAAGCTCAAATGCCTCAAGGGAGTAAAGACTTTCTTTTACTGTGTCATAAAGTTTTTCATACCATTGGTTTCCTTTTTCCCAGAAGTGTTTAAACAGGTCTTCTATTGTAAACAGCTCAGCCCATTTTTTCTTAAGCTCTTCTTTTTTCTGGTATCCCATAGCCTGATTAATCATTCTGCCGTAGAACTCAATCAGGTGTTTGTATTCCTTAAGAGGCTTTTCCATAAGGTAGTGAACTATTTCTTCTGCTGTTGGAACAATCTCTGGATTTGTTTTATTTTTCTCCCAAACTTTTTCTATACCTATTAAAAGCTCTTCATCTAAGGTTTCAAGATTAAATGTTTTTACAGGTCTGTATTCCCTTTCACTCCAGAGTTTGTATACTTCCAGTAATGCTTCCCCTGCTGGAAGGATATTTCCTTCTGCGTCAATGAATGCCAGCTCTTCCAGAACCTCAGCTTCCTGAGGTGTTAGAGCGTCCATTCCGCTATCAAGGACTTTAAGCAGAGCATACATATAATCCTCATTTATTATTGTTTCAAGGGATGGTGCCATTGTTTGAACTACCTTCTGGACTGCCTGTCCAAGTCCTGAAAGTGTATAAACATCAGAGTTTGGAACTGAGAATGAGATTAATCTCATACTTTCAAGAACAAGTGGAAATCTGCCATGTTCAGGTAGCATCTTTGTTTCTGCTGGACCTGTTGGCATTGAAGCAATATAACTTCCAAGCTCTTTTGAAATCACAAGTCTTGGTTTTGCTTTTGTGTAAATATCATAGATAGCCCTTGCATATTCATTGATTTCTTTAAACCAGCCTTTTTTCTCTTCATGAATTTCCTGAGCAAATCCCCTTTCTTTAAGAGGTTCAAATGTTTCTTCCCCTGTTAATCCACCACTTAAAATGGCAGCCTCAATCATTGCAATAACTTCTGAGCCTATCCATCTAAATCTGTCGTCCCATTCAGAAGGATGTTTTATAAGACCTTTTTTAATCATTTCCTCAAGGATATAAACAAGATTTCTTCCCCAGTATGTCAGTGTATATTCAATTGGGGAATTCCCCTGCTCCAGCA
>JALWLQ010000194.1 GCA_027084095.1 Persephonella sp. | reverse complement strand
AGCTAAATGAGATAGCCACAGAGGGAATAAAACCTGATATAACATTCTTGATAGATATTCCTGTAGAAGAAGGTCTAAAAAGAATTAAGCAGACCCGTCAGGCAGACAGAATAGAGGATGAAGATATACAATTCCACAAAAAACTAAGGGAAGGTTTCCTGAAAATAGCCGAAAATGAAAAAGACAGAATAGTCGTTTTAAATGGCCTTGAAACACCTGACAATATTTTTAAAAAAGTTATAGAGATTTTAAAAAACAGGAATATAATCTAAAGATTATGAAACTAATAGGTCATGAAGACACAAAGCATATAATAAGGCTTTTTTTAGATAAGGATTTCCATTCCTATACATTTTTGTTTGAGGGAAAGGATTGTATAGGTAAAAAATTAGTTGCCCTACAGACTGCACGGGCTTTTCTGTGTGAAAAGGGATACGGATTTGGATGTGGTGAGTGTGAAAGTTGCAGGCTGGTTAACAACACGATATCCAATATATACGAAAACACCCAGCTAAATCCCCACCCTGATTTAAAACTCATATCCCCTGAAAAAGAGATAAAAATAGACCAGATAAGGCAAATTATAGATTTTCTAAAGCTAAAATCTGCTTCAGGTAAGGTTGTAATCATAGAAAAAGCAGAAAAGATGAATAAAGAGGCTTCAAATGCCCTCCTGAAAACCCTTGAAGAACCACCTGAAAACTCTATGATAATTCTTACAACCTCAAATCAGAATGCTATCCTTCCTACAGTAGTTTCAAGAACCAGAAAAATCAGATTTAAACCTCTAAAAAAAGAGGAAATACTCCAGATTTTACAATTAAAAACAGATGACCAGAAGCTTTTAAAGACCCTGATAGCCCTTGCAGATGGAAGTTTATGCCTTCCTGACAAAATACTGAAAAAGCCTGAACTGCTAAAATATGCAAAAGACCTGTTTAATCTGCTTGCTGTCCAGCATCTACATCCTGAGGGAATAATTACCCTTGGGGATATTTTTGATAAACTGGATATTGAGGATATCAATATAACGCTGGACATTGTAGAAAAAATAACATATAAAAAAATGCTTAAAGGAGATATATCCTCAGAATTTTATGATAAATTTATTAAGGAAAATCAAGAACTTAAGAATGCAATTAGCAAAGGAGTTAAGAAAAAACTTGCTCTGGAAGGAATGTATTTTAATCTCAAAACATAAGGAGGACAATAATGTCTGTTGCTATAGATACAAAAACAGTAAGAATAAGGTTTTTAGATACCCATAAATTTAGTGATGTGGAAAATGTCCCTGAAGATGTCCAGAAAGGAGATTTTATTGTAATAGAAACGGAAAAAGGGGAAGAGCTTGTTCTTGTAGTAGGTAGGTCTGTACCTGACCCTGATAATCCATCCCAGTATAAATTCCTTAGAAAAGCTACAAAAAAGGATATTTCTATCTTTGATAAACATGAAAAAGAAGCAGAAAAAGCACTGGCATTGTGTAAAAAGCTTGCCGAAAATCTGGGACTAAAAATGAACCTGCTTAAATCTTACATTCCCCTAAATCGCTCTAAAATCATGTTTTATTATGTGTCTGAAGGAAGAGTTGATTTCAGACAACTGGTAAAGGAGCTTGCTAAAAGGCTTAAAATGAGAATTGAAATGAGGCAGGTAGGGGTCAGGGATGGTGTCCAGATGGCAGGTGCTATCGGTGTATGTGGACAGCAATGCTGCTGCTCAGTATTTATAGACAAATTTGATACTGTCAATGTTGAGATGCTTGAGGAGCAAAATCTTCCACCAACCCCAACAAAATTCACCGGTATATGTGGCAGACTTATGTGCTGTCTTGCCTTTGAGGTAGATAATTACTCCATTAGGAAAAATCTGCCTGAACTTGAGTCAGAAGTGGAAATAAACGGTAAAAAATATGTTGTTAAAAATTATGATTTTATAAAAGAAACAATCACCTTTTATGGAGAAGAGGGTGAGATTTTGGTATTGACTTTTGACCAGATTGATGAACTTGGATTAAAAAGAGAGCTACCCTGTGATAATTGCGGAATGAAAAACAACGAGGTGGAAAGGATTGAGCTTGAAGGAAATGAAAATTCTTGATATAGGCAAAAAAGTCCTTCAGGAAGAAAAGAAAGCTCTGGAAAATCTTATAGAAGCCCTTGATGAGAATTTTGAAAAGGCAGTCCAGCTTATTCTGGACACAAAGGGCAAAGTGATTGTTACAGGAATGGGAAAGTCGGGACATATCGG
>JALWLQ010000193.1 GCA_027084095.1 Persephonella sp. | reverse complement strand
GGGGACAACGTAGAGTTAACAGTGGAATTAATGGAGCCAGTAGCTATAGAAGAGCAGATGAGATTTGCTATCAGGGAAGGTGGTAGAACCGTTGGTGCTGGTGTTGTTACTAAAATAATTGAGTAAGGGGAATATAAATGGCAAGAGAAATAATTACTCTGGCTTGCACTGAGTGCAAAAGAAAGAATTACACAACAACCAAAAATAAAAGAAAACACACAGAAAGACTTGAGCTTAGAAAATATTGTAAATTTTGTAAAAAGCATACAATTCATAGAGAGATAAAATAAGCTAAAAGGGGCAGTAGCTCAGTTGGTAGAGCACGGGACTCCAAATCCCGCGGTCGAGGGTTCGAGTCCTTCCTGCCCCGCTTTTGGTTTATGGAGAAAAGATGAAAATTAGTGAATTACCTAAATTTTTTAAGGAAGTTCAAGAAGAGCTTAAAAAGGTAACCTGGCCGTCTAAAGAGCTGGTTAAAAACGCAACAATTGGTGTTATAGTTTTTACTTTACTTGTGTCTTTATATTTGTGGGGACTGGATTTTATATTTTCAAAAATTTTTGATTACCTTTACAAATAAAATGAGGTAAATAGATGTCTGAAGAAAAGAAAAATCAGGAAGAAATAAAAGAAGAAAGCCAGCAGGAAAAAAAGGAAGATAAGAAAAAGTGGTATGCCCTTTATACCCAGTCTAATCTGGAGATAAGGGCAAAAGAAAATCTTTTAAGAATGCTTGAGCTCAACAATATGAAAGACCTTGTTGAAAAAGTTCTTGTTCCTGCTGAAGAAAAGGTTGTAATTAAATCAATGGGAAAAGAAAAATACAGATTATCCCTTAAAGGTGCAAATAGAGAAATAGAAGTAATGGGCAAAAAAGGTATTACCAAATTTGTAATAGAAGATGGAAAAGTTAGAGTTGTCGAGAGTGTAGAAGGGGATGAGCAGTGTGTTCAGCACAGCCCTATATATAAACCAGGACAAAAAATACAATGTAAAGAAAACAAAACAGAAGCAAAAATAATACTTGAAAATAAAATATTCCCAGGATACCTTCTGATAAAAGCTGAGCTTAATGATGACCTTATAGATTTAATAAAGAAAACACCATATATTATAGGATTTGTAAGTGCAGGAGGAGTTCCAGTTCCTCTTGATGAAAAAGATATCCAGAAAGTTCTTGGACAGATAGAAAAAGGTGCTCCAAAGGTCAAGAAATTACTATTCCAGAAAGGAGACCAGGTAAGAGTTATAGAAGGACCATTTATGAACTTTACAGGAACTGTAGAAGAGGTAATTCCAGACAAAGAAAAATTAATAGTTTCAATATCAATATTTGGAAGGTCTACACCGGTTGAACTTGAGTTCTCTCAGGTAGAGAAGATATAAGTTCAAGCGGTCTAACTTAAAGAACTCAAGGAGGTGTAATTTTTATGGCTAAGAAAGTAGTAGGAACAATTGAGCTGATGATACCAGCTCAACAGGCATCACCATCACCACCGGTTGGTCCTGCTCTGGGTCAGCATGGTGTTAACATTATGGAGTTTGTTAAAAGCTTCAACGCTGCAACAGCAGAAATGAAACCGGGAACTATTGTTCCGGTTGTGATTACTGTCTATTCTGACAGGTCTTTCACATTCATCCTTAAAACTCCACCAGCATCTTATCTTTTAAAAGAAGCTGCAGGAATTAAAAAAGGTGCTTCTGACCCAAAAAGAGAAAAGGTAGGTAAAGTTACAAAGGAGCAATTAAGAGAAATTGCTGAAATTAAACTTAAAGACCTCAATACAGAGGATATCAATCAGGCAATGAAAATTATTGCCGGAACTGCCCGTTCCATGGGAATTGAAGTTGAAGGATTGGAGGCATAGCCATGGCAAAAAGAGGAAAGAAATATCTAAAGGCTTTAGAACTTGTAGATAAAAATAAAGCGTATACAGTGGAAGAGGCTGTTGAACTTCTCAAAAAGATGGAGGAAGTTCTCCAGAGAAAATTTGATGAGACTGTTGAACTGGTTTTCAGACTGGGAGTTGACCCAAGATATGCAGACCAGATGGTTAGGGGTTCAGTAGTTCTTCCACACGGGCTTGGAAAAGAACTAAAGGTTCTGGTTATAACTCAAGGTGAAAAGGTTAAAGAAGCTGAAGAAGCTGGTGCTGATTATGTTGGTGGAGAAGATATGATAAACAAAATACTTAATGAAAACTGGCTGGATTTTGATGTAGTAATAGCAACTCCAGATATGATGCCAAAAGTTGCAAAATTAGGTAGAATACTGGGACCAAGAGGACTTATGCCAAACCCAAAAGTTGGAACAGTTACACAGAATGTTGCAAAAGCTGTAGAAGAGGCTAAGAAAGGTAGAGTTGAATTTAAAGTAGATAAAACAGGAAACCTTCACGTTCCTATAGGAAAAATATCATTTGATAATCAGAAACTTATTGAAAATGCATTTGAAGTAATTGAAACAGTTCAGAAACTTAGACCTTCAGGACTTAAAGGCCAGTATATCAAAAATATGGCTATGAAAACTACAATGAGCCCATCTGTTAAACTTGATATTGCTTCAGTATTAAAATCACTTGAAGCAAAAGCAGCTTAATTTGGAGGAATAGAAAATGTCAGCAACAGAAGTTAGAAAATCCATACAGAAAAAGCAACAGTTAGTCAATGAAGTAAAGGAAAAGATAGATAGAGCAAAATTAATGGTTGTGTTTGATTTTACAGGGATAGATGCCAATGCAATGGCAGATTTCAGAAAAGAGATTAGAAAAAAAGATGCAGAAATCAAGGTTATAAAAAATTCTATCCTTTACAGAGCTTGCAACGGAACAGAGCTTTATGATAAAATTGATATTTTCCAGGGGCCTTCTGCTGTAATATTTGCTTATGAGGATATAGTTGCAGCTGCAAAGGCTCTAAAGGAATTCTTGAAGAATAATGAAAGTGCCAAAGTTAAGGCTGGGCTGCTGGAAGGAACTTTTGTTACACCAGAGAAAATAGATGAACTTGCTTCGCTACCAGGCAGAGAAGAACTAATTGCACAGCTGCTTGCTACAATGATGGCTCCGGTTACAAACTTTGTACGTGTGCTTAATGCTGTTCCGCAAAAGGCGGTTATGGTATTAAATGCAATTAAGGAAGAAAAAGAAAAACAAGGCTAATAAAAATTTGAAAAAATTTAAGGAGGTTTAAATACTATGGCAACAATCTCAAAGGAAGAAATCAAGGAAGCTATCAAAAACATGACTGTTTTAGAGCTTGCTGAGCTCGTTAAAGAATTAGAAGAAGAGTTCGGAGTATCTGCTGCTGCAATGGTAGCTGCTGCTCCAGCTGCAGGTGGTGCTGCTGCAGGTGCTGCTGCAGAGGAAAAAACTGAATTTGATGTAATTCTCCAAAGCCCAGGAGACAAAAAGATTAACGTTATCAAAGTTGTTAGAGAAATCACAGGTCTTGGACTTAAAGAAGCTAAAGAACTGGTGGACAACGCTCCAAAACCAGTTAAAGAAGGAGTTTCTAAAGAAGAAGCAGAACAAATCAAAGCTAAACTTGAAGAGGCAGGTGCTACTGTCGAGATTAAGTAAGTTGATTTTCTGTAGAGCTAAATTCAGTTTATAGATACAAAGGCAGACCATTAACGGAGTGGTCTGCCTTTATTCATTTTTATATAAAAATTGAATAAGTAAAATAATATAAAAGGTGGTGTAGTATGAGGAATATAGAAAAATTGCCTTTCAACCCATTAAGAAAAAGTTTATCCAGAAGAAAAGAAGTATTACAACCCCCTGATTTACTACATGTTCAGAAAAACTCATTTGAGGATTTTATCCAATTCCATAAAAACCCTTATGAAAGAGAAGACAAAGGACTGCACGGAATATTTAAAAGCTCATTCCCCTTTGAAGACCCAAACGGCCAGATAACAATAAATTATATTGCCTACGAAATCGGTGATTGGGAATGTGGGAAGTGTAGGAAATCAGTTAAAGATGATAATGAACATGTAGGTGGCCCAGGAGTTCCATGTCCTTATTGTGGTGGGGTTTTAATATACAAAGAAAAAAATACTGTAGAAGAATGTAAATACAAGGGTCTTACTTACAGCGCTCCGTTAAGGGTTTTACTTGAACTTGTTATAAATGAAGTAAATCCTGAAACAGGAGAAATAACCCCTAAAACCATTAAAAAACAGAAAGTATACTTTGGAGATGTTCCTTTACTTACAGAACATGCCTATTTTGTGATAAATGGTTCAGAAAGGGTTGTGGTTTCACAGCTTATAAGGTCTTCTGGTATTTTCTTTGAAGCAAAAGAAGATAAAACAAAAGACATCCTGACAAGAATTATATATAAAGGTTCAGTAATTCCTGAAAAAGGTTCCAGACTGGAATTTGAACATGCAACAAACGTTGAGATATTCAACGCAAAAATAGATAGAAGAAAGCTTCTTGGGACAACTATTTTAAGGGCTTTTGGTCTTGATACTGCTTATAAAATTCTTAAGAAGTTCTATTCTGAAGTAAAAAGATTTGAAGTTAAAGATGGTGAAATATTAGATGAAAAAGGAGTTTCTATATCACCTGAGGAGCTGGTAGAACAACTCCAGAATGACGAGATTTTTATCACTTACACCACCGAAGATAAAGACGAAAAAGGCAATCTTATTACTGTCAGAAAAGAAGTTGCTGTAGAGCCTGAGCATCTGGATAAATACCTGAATGATGACAGAATAAATATTGAAGAGATTGTTGCTATATCTCCACTTGTATTTAGAAAATCTCCTTATGGAAATATCATTATTGAAACCCTCAAAAAAGACCAGCCACAGATTAATGCTAACTTTACTTTCAGGGATGCTGCAAGGGTTGATATATACAGAAAAATGAGACCTACTGACACCGCTGTAATGGACCCTAAGGCATTCCTGAGAAGAGCAAATGAACTATTTGAAAACATATTCTTTGACCCACAAAGATATGACCTGTCAAAGGTTGGTAGAGTTAAGCTCAACGCTAAAATACATGAAATTCCAGAAACAATTAAACCTTTAGACCTTGATACTCTACTGGAAGACTATCCACCACTTGCTCTTGCTGAAGATATAAAAGTAGGAAGAGAAAAGATACCTGCTGGAACAAAAATAGATGAGGCACTAATAGAAAAACTTAAATCTAAAAAGTTTAAAGAGATTAAAGTTCAACCATACCTTGATGATGAAGCAAGATTTATACTTCTCCCAGATGTAATTGGTATTGTTAAGTATCTCCTTGAACTTAGACTTGGTAAAAAAGAACTTGATGATATAGCACACCTTGGAAACAGAAGAGTAAGACCTGTAGGTGAACTTCTTGAAAATCAGACAAGACTTGGTCTTGTTAGAATGAACAAAGCTTTCAAGGACAGGGTCGCAACAGTAGATATAGAAGACCCTAACCTGAAAGCAGCTGATATGATTAATCCAAGATATGTAACAGGTTCAATTCTTGAGTTCCTGAAAGGCGGACAGCTTTCACAGTTTATGGATCAGGCCAACCCACTTGCTGAACTTACACACAAAAGAAGACTTTCTGCATTAGGTCCCGGAGGTCTTACAAGGGATAGTGCGAAATTTGAAATCAGGGACGTTCACCCAACCCACTACGGAAGGGTATGTCCAATTGAAACACCTGAAGGACAGAACATTGGTCTTATTTCCTCAATGACAGTATATGCAACAATAAATGAGTTTGGATTTCTTGTTTCACCGTATAGAAAGGTTAAAAATGGTGTTGTTACAGATGAAATAGAATATCTTGCTGCCTATGATGAAGAAAAATACGTAATAGCACAGGCTAACGCCCCAATAGATGAAAAAGGAAGATTTATAAACGACAGAGTTCTTGCAAGGGCTAAAGGAGATATCAGGCTTGTATCTCCAGATGAAGTTGATTATATGGACGTATCTCCTAAACAGGTTGTATCTGTATCTGCATCCTTAATTCCATTCCTTGAGCATGATGATGCTAACAGGGCACTTATGGGTTCTAACATGCAACGTCAGGCTGTTCCACTGCTGAAAACAGAGTATCCACTTGTTGGAACAGGAATGGAAAAGATTGTTGCAGAACACTCTGGAGCTGCTGTAATTGCCAAAAGAGGTGGAGTTGTTGAGTCTGTTTCAGGAGATAGAATTGTGATTAGTGTAAATCCTGAAGAAATAAATGAAGATGACCCACTGGATATTGGACTTGATGTATACGAACTTATGAAGTTCAAAGGTTCTAACCAGGCAACCTGTATGAACCAGAGACCTCTGGTTAGAAAAGGAGATACGGTTGTTGCAGGTTCAGTAATCGCAGACGGAACCTCAACATACAAAGGTGAACTCTCACTTGGTAAAAACGTTCTGGTAGCATTTATGCCATGGAGAGGGTATAACTTCGAGGACGCTATTGTTATTTCAGAAAGACTTGTTAAGGATGATGTATTTACATCAATACATATAGAAGAGTTCACATGTGAAGCCAGAGAAACAAAACTTGGACCAGAAGAAATCACAAGAAACATTGTTGGTGTAAATGAAAAAGCACTGGCAAACCTTGACGAGCACGGAATAGTCAGAGTTGGTGCTTATGTAAAACCTGGAGATATTCTTGTTGGAAAAGTAACTCCAAAAGGTGAAACACAGCCAACTCCAGAAGAAAAACTGCTCCTTGCGATATTTGGTGAAAAGGCAGCAGATGTTAAGGATTCATCCCTCAGGGTTCCTGCTGGTGTAGAAGGTATAGTTATTGATGTTCAGGTTTTTGCAAGGAAAAAATCAGGCAAAAAGGAGAATAAATATATCCAGAAGCTTATAGATGAAGAAATTGCCAAGTTGGACAAAGAACTTGAGGAGAAAAAGAAATTTATAACAGCAAGAAGAGATGAACTGGTAAAAGAACTGATTATTGGACAGAAAGTTCCAAGGGATATCAAAGTAGCAGGAAAAGTAATACTGAAAAAAGGTGAAGAAATCACTGAAGAAACAGCAGACAATGTTCTTAGGTTTATAGTTGTTAATCCATCTGGATTTCTCTCAGACAAGAAAGTTATAGAGAAGGTTGAAAACATTGTAAATAAAGCAAAATTACAAATAGAACTTTGGGAAAATATCTATGAAAAACAAAAGCAACAGGTACAGAAAGGAGCTGACCTCAAACCTGGAGTAAATGAGCTGGTAAAAGTTTACATAGCCCAGAAGCGTAAAATCCAGGTTGGTGATAAAATGGCCGGTAGACACGGAAACAAAGGTGTTATCTCCATAGTTCTCCCAGAGGAAGATATGCCATTTATGGAAGATGGAACTCCTGTTGATATAGTACTCAATCCACTTGGTGTTCCTTCCCGTATGAACGTTGGACAGATACTTGAAACCCACCTTGGACTTGCAGCCAAAAAACTTGGTGAAAAATTAGGAGAGGAACTTAAGAAGATTTCTGGAAAAGATGCAATTATCAAGAAAATTGTTGAATATTACAAAATAGCAAGCAAAACAGGTGACAAGATAATTGATAAATACAGAAAAGAAGATATAAAAGAGCTTGAAAGATACCTGAATACATTGGATGAAGATACACTGAAAGCAGTAGTAAAAGACCTGACAGAGATAGGTATCCCAGTAAGAACACCTGTATTTGAAGGTGCAACAGAGAAAGATATTAAAGAAATGCTGGAAGCAGCCGGATTTAAGCCTTCTGGAAAAATGAAACTGATAGACGGAAGAACAGGAGAGCCATTTGACCTGGAAGTTACGGCAGGATATATGTATATGCTCAAACTGATACATATGGTTGATGATAAAATACACGCACGTTCTACAGGACCATACTCACTTATTACACAACAGCCTCTTGGTGGTAGAGCACAGTTCGGTGGTCAGAGATTTGGAGAAATGGAAGTATGGGCACTGGAAGCACACGGAGCAGCATACTCACTACAAGAAATGCTTACAGTTAAGTCTGATGACATAGAAGGTAGAAAGAGAGTTTACGAATCTATTGTTAAAGGTAAATACTACTACGATATAGGAGTTCCAGAATCATTCAAAGTTCTGGTAAGGGAGCTAAAAGCACTTGCACTGGATGTTGAATGTAAACTGGAAGATGGTGAGCAACAAGCCTGTGATACAGTTGACATAGTCTCAAAAAGTAAGAAAAAAGAACTTTAAAAAGGGGCTTTAGCCCCTCCTTTTAAACTTTTAAAGGAGGTTTACAACCTTGATAGAAGAAAACAAAGCAAAAGGCTTAATGCCATTTGAGAGTATAAGACTTTCACTTGCTTCACCTGAAAAGATAAGGGAATGGTCTCACGGTGAAGTTAAAAAACCAGAAACCTTAAACTACAGAACATTAAAACCAGAAAAAGATGGTCTGTTCTGTGCAAAAATATTTGGTCCAGTAAAGGACTATGAATGTTTATGTGGAAAATACAAAAAGAAAAAATATGAAGGAACTATATGTGATAGATGTGGTGTTGAAGTAACAAGGTCTGATGTTAGAAGGGAAAGATTTGGTCATATTGAGCTTGCATCCCCAGTTGCCCATATCTGGTATCTTAAGTCAACACCTTCAAAAATAGGAAATCTCCTTGGGCTTACCTCAAGGGATATAGAAAGGGTTATATACTTTGAGTCTTATCTTATAGTTGAACATCCAGATGAAGAGGAAGAAGAAGCATTTGAGAATGACCCAAACACAATTCCTTTAATGGATGGTGCTCTAACAAAATATGTGAAGTTATATGTAAAATCAGAGGAAGAATTCAGAGAAGCCTACGAATATGAGCACTCAGAAAAATATGAATACGGAATGGGTGCTGAGAAAGTAAAAGATATTCTTTCCAGACTTGACCTGGAGGCTTATGCTGCAAAACTCAGAAAAGAGATGAAAGCCTATGCTATAGGCTTTGATGAGCTTGGTCCTGAATTTAAACAGACACAGGATAGACTTTACAGGAAAGTAATAACCGAGATTGCAAGAAGATTTGCAGAAGCTGGAATTAAGTTTGGAGAGAAAATTCCTACAGATAAAGAGATAGATGCTGTTATATCCAAAGAATACTATCTGGTAATAGACCCTAAAGATACCAATCTACAACCTGGACAGCTTATCCATGAAGAAGAATACAAAGACCTTGTTGCCCAATATGGTGAAGATGGTTTTGTTGTAGACAGAGGAGCTTATGCACTTGAAAAGCTTTACAAGACTTATAGAGAGAAAAATCCAGATATTCCAATATTCGAGGTCATAAAAGACTCTGTAAGACAGACAATCCTTAAAGAAGTTGCAGAACAGAAACTTAAAAAATTAGTCAGAAGGCTCAGACTTATTGAAGGATTTATAAAGTCTGGAAACAGACCTGAATGGATGATTCTTGATGTAATTCCTGTTATCCCACCAGATTTAAGACCTCTTATCCCTCTGGATGGAGGAAGATTTGCAACATCTGACCTGAACGACCTTTACAGAAGGGTTATTAACAGAAATAACAGGCTTAAAAGACTGATTGAGTTAGATGCTCCAGAGATTATCATCAGAAACGAAAAAAGAATGCTTCAGGAAGCAGTTGATGCACTTATAGATAACGGTAGAAGAGGAAGAATTGTTACCCAAAATAACAGACCGCTTAAATCCCTTTCAGACTCATTAAGAGGTAAACAGGGTAGATTTAGACAGAACCTCCTTGGTAAAAGGGTTGACTACTCAGGCCGTTCTGTTATTGTTGTGGGACCTGAACTGGAAATGCACCAGTGTGGTTTACCAAAAATAATGGCTCTTGAGCTTTTCAA
>JALWLQ010000192.1 GCA_027084095.1 Persephonella sp. | reverse complement strand
CTCAGATAAGAGTTCAGGCTTTTCTGTTATAAAAGGCTCTGTAAACTCCCTTTGTTTTGCCAGTTTTGCTTTTTCTACAGGAAGACCTGTTAAAGCTGCCACCTCTTCAACTGACATATCCCCAAAACCTTTTAGTCCAAACTCTCCCTTTACTCTGTTAAAAAATTCTCTTATTTTCTGGTAAGTTTCTCCCAATACAATAACCTGATAATTATCCTTTACAGGAGCATCAATACGGAAATTCCTGTAGCCAAGAGGGAAAAATATTGCTGCTCCATTTTCAACAATGAAAGGCTCTTTTATTACTATCTCCTGCTGGAGAAGTTCAACTTCTATTCTGGTTTTACTGGTGGTGAATATCAAAGGAATTTTGAGCTTTTTTATTTTCTCGAGGCTTTCCGTAGCATCCGAATAAGAGTAATCATCATGGTTCAATAATGAACCATCAAGGTCTGTAAATATAACTAACATGGTTCACCTGATAGGAATTTTTACTGTGAATTTTGAGCCCTTCCCAGGTTCACTCTGGACTTCTACTTTACCGTCGTGGGCTTCTGTTATATGTTTCACAATGGATAATCCAAGTCCTGTTCCTCCTTCATTTCTGCTTCTGGATTTATCCACCCTGTAAAATCTTTCAAAAATTAAAGGAACTGCCTCTTTGGGAATACCTATTCCAGTATCTTCCACAGTAATAGCTGCATATTTTTCGCTTTTACTTGAGTAAACTTTTACCCGGCCACCTGATTTGTTGTATTTAATGGCATTTTCCACAAGATTTTTTAATAAGATATTAAATTTTTTCTCATCAACAAAAATAGAAAAATCTCTGTCCACCTGATTTTCAAGTTTTATTCCTTTTTCATTTGCTATATGCTGCAGGTCTTCAAAGACCTGCTGAACCATGCTGTATAGATTGATATAGTTTTTCTGGATTTTATCCTCTTTTGACTCAATTTTTGCAAGGATAAGAAGGTCATTTATCAGGCTGTCCATCTGATTTATTCTTTTTTTAGCTTTTGATAAAAAAGTTCTGACTAACTGTAAATCATCCTCATTTTCTATAGTTTCAATAACTCCTTTCAGAACTGTGATAGGTGTCTTGAGTTCATGGGAGACGTTTGAAACAAAATCCTTTTTTGCCTGCTTATAAAGCTCAAAAGGTGTTATATCCTGAAAATGAATTACTTTATGGTTGTTAATCTTAAAAACTCTGGCAAGGAATATATCATCATCTATTGTTATTTCTTCTTTTAGTTCTCCTTCTATATCTGCATTAATAAGAGAGTACAAATAATTATTTTTGATTTCTTCTACCGATAGGATTTCTTCTGTATTTTCAAGCCCTAAGAGCTTTCGTGCATATTTATTTATATATTGAATATTTTTATTTTCATCAATTACGATTAAGCCTTCCTGCAGGTAATCCAAAAACTCAACAAGTGTGTTTTTTAGTAAATCATTCATTCTCATCCAGTTCCTGATGCCTGAGCATTTTTCCTTCTTTCATGTAGATAACTTCTTCTGCAAGGTTTGTTGCTATGTCTGCAACCCTCTCAAGATTTGAGGAAACAGTAATCAGTCTTATGCCTACCTTAATATTTTTTGGGTCTTCCACCATATATGTGTATATTTCTCTAATGATTTGCTCATGAAGAGCATCCACTTTGTCATCCCTTTCTATAACCTGTCTTGCCAGCTCTGTGTCCAGAGTTTCCAGAGATTTAACAGCATCTCTGACCATATTAAGAACAATATCTGTCATAATAGGAAGGTCAACATACTCTTTAAGTTTCGGCTTTGTCAGTATTCTTTCTGCCTGCTCTTTTATGTTTTCTGCGTGGTCGCCTATTCTCTCTAAATCCCTGTTAACAAATAAATCCATTACCAGCATTCTCAGATATTTTGCTTCCGGCTGAAATCTGGCAATTGTTGTGATTATCAGGGTTTCATTTTCAACTTCCATCTGGTCTATCTTTGGTTCTAACTCATCAACAACCTTTAGATACTCAGGGTTGTGCTCTATGATTGCTTTAACTGCATTTTCAATCATTGTGTCGGCCATCTCGGCCATATTTATAAGTCTGTCTCTGATTTCTTCAAGTCTTGGCTTTAAAAGCATTACTTCCTCCTTTATTATCCAAATCTACCACTTACATAATCTTCTGTAAGTTTTTCTTTAGGTGCAGTAAATATAATATCAGTTTTATCAAATTCAATAAGTTCACCAAGATACATAAAGGCAGTGTAATCAGATACACGGGCTGCCTGCTGCATATTGTGGGTAACTATCAGGATTGTTACTGTCTCTTTTAGCTGGACTACCAGTTCTTCTATCTTTGATGTTGATATTGGGTCAAGGGCTGATGTTGGTTCGTCAAAAAGTAAAACTTCAGGTTCAACAGCGAGGGCTCTTGCTATAACAAGTCTCTGTTGCTGTCCCCCTGACATTCCTGTTGCAGGCTCTTTCAGTCTGTCCTTTACTTCATCCCAGAGAGCTGCTTGTCTTAAAGCCTTTTCTACCCTTTCTTCAAGCTCAGCTTTATCACGGATACCTCTAAGTTTTAATCCATAAGCAACATTATCAAATATACTCATTGGAAATGGAGTAGGTTTCTGAAATACCATTCCAACCCGGGAGCGAAGGTCTATAAGGTCAATATCATCAGAGAGTATATTAGTTCCGTCTAAAAGGATTTCTCCCTCATATTTATTTCCTGGATAAAGGTCATGCATTCTGTTAAAACATCTGAGCAAAGTTGTTTTCCCACAACCAGAGGGTCCAATAAGTGCTGTTACCTTATTTTCATAGACAGGTAGATTAATACCCTTTAATGCTGCCTTTTCCTTATCTGGATATCCCTGTCCCGAATACCAGAAATATAAATCTTTTACCTTTATTTTTTCTTTTTCTGACATAAAAACCTCCTATCCCTTGTATTTCCAGTGGATTATGCCTCTGGAAATTAAAGTAACAAGCAGTATAAAAAATGTTATTACAAATGAAGCAGCCCAGGCTTTTGTATGCCAGTCTTCATAAGGACCCATGGCATACACGAATATTGTAACCGTCAGGGAAGCAATAGGCTCATTCATATCCAGAGTAAAAAATGAGTTATTAAAGGACGTAAATAGTAAAGGTGCTGTTTCTCCTGCCACTCTGGATATAGAGAGTATTACCCCGGTTAAAATTCCTGTTGCTGCAGATTTATAAACAATATCCTTTATTACGGTAAAATATGAAGCTCCAAGAGCAAAAGCAGCCTCCCTTAAAGTCCATGGAACAAGGGAAAGCATATCTTCTGTAGTCCTCAGGATTACCGGTATCATTATGAATGCAAGGGCTGCAGCTCCTGCCCACCCGTTAAATCCATGTATTCTGTCAACCAATTTTGTGCTCAGGAATATAAAAAGCAATACACCAATGATAACTGAAATAGAAATTAGAACTGTTTTTATAAACCTTCCTTTTTTAGGGTCTTTTATAACAAGGATTTTTCCTGTTAGCAGATTAAGAACCCCATATATAACTATTGCAATCACAGCTGATAAAAATCCTACAGCAACTTCTCCACCCCAGTTTAGCTGTCCCTGAGGCTTTACAAGAATTGCATATATAAATGTACCTACAACAATAGACGGCACAGATACCATAATATCAGACAGAAAGCTTATAACCTGTGCCCATTTTGTTCCCCTTGCATATTCAGCAATAAATGTTCCTGCAAGAATGCCAATAGGAACCCCTATAATAACGGCAAAAAATACTATTTCCAGTTGCCCCACAAATGCATTCCTCAATCCTCCTCCCGGAATTCCCGGAGGGGCTGGGTCTTCTGTGAAAAGTTCCCAGTTAATACCTGCTATCCCATGCCTTAAAACATCTATAAGAATAAAAGACAGCCAGAAAAGACCTATTCCAGCTGCAACTGATGAAAGTGTCAGAGCAATAAAACTTTTTATTTTTCTTCTTTTTACAAGGCTCATCTTGAGTATCCCCTCTCAGCTTTCATAAGGAAATATTTTGCAATAGCAAGGATTATAAAGCTTAATGAGAATAGTATCAGTGCAAGATAAAACAGAGATGACAGATATATATCCGAATCTGCCTCTGTAAATTCGTTTGCCAGAGTTACTGTGATTGTGGCAGCTGCGTCAAATAAAGAAGTTGTTATCTGGTGGTTATTTCCAAGGACAAATGCCACAGCCATTGTTTCTCCAAGTGCTCTTCCAAGAGCCAGAACAATCCCACCATAAATCCCAAGTTTTGCGTAGGGTATCATAATATCCTTTACAACTTCCCATTTTGTAGCTCCCAGGGCATAGGCAGATTCTTTCATTAAATTGGGTGTTAGATTTAAAGCATCCCTTGCTATACTTGCTATGAAAGGAATTATCATAATACTCAGTATCAGACTTGCTGTGAAAAGGTCTATACCCTGTGGATTTCCCTCAAATAACTTTCCAATTAAAGGTATCTTGCCAAGGGTTTTTTGCATAAAGGGCTCTATATACTCAGCCATTAATGGAGCCAGGGTGAAAAGTCCCCACATACCGTATATGATACTTGGAATTGCAGCAAGCATTTCAATTGCAATTCCTATAGGGGTTTTTAGTAGTTTCGGGGATACTTCTGTCAGGAATATTGCTATTCCAAGGGCAACAGGAATTGCCATTGCAAGAGATAGCACTGTGGTAACCAGTGTTCCGTAAAGGGGTGCTGCAGCTCCAAAAATATTTTTAACAGGGTCCCAGTCAACAGTAAAAATAAAGTTGAGCAGTCCAAATCTATGAATAGCCAGTGATGATTCATCATAAAGAACAAATATTGTGGAAAGAACCAGGGTTAAAACAAGAAATGAAGCAGAGAAAGAAATAATTCCAAATGCAATATCGGACAGGGGCAGATTTTTTAATTTTTTCATCCTATTCCCACATGAGAATTTTTTAAAATTATAGCAAAAAGAGGAAGGATAAACCCTCCTCTAAGATATTTACGGATTAATATTATGCTCTTTCCAGTAGTTGTAGATTTTTTCCTTCAGCTCTTTTGGTAAAGGAACGTAATCCAGTCTTTCTGCTATTTTGTCACCATTCTCGAAAGCCCATTTGAAGAATTTGTTTACCTTTTTGTTTACCTCTGTTTTCTCCCTTGCTTCCAGAATAAATGATGCTCCTGCAATTGGCCATGCATTTTCACCGGGAGCATTTACCATCCAGAGATAGAAATGTTTTTTAGGGTCAAACTGGGCTGTTGCACCTGCTGCTTTGAATGTTTCTATTGATGGTGCAACAAACTTTCCTGCAGGATTTTTCAGTAATGTATAAGAAAGTCTGTTTTGTTTTGCATAAGCAAACTCTACATATCCAATGGAGTATTTTAATCTTTTAACGTAGTTTGCAACACCTTCATTTCCTTTTCCACCTATTCCCACAGGCCATTTAACTGCTTTTCCAGCACCAACCTTGTTTTTCCAGTCTTCACATGCGCCTGCAAGGTAGTTGGTGAATATAGCCGTTGTTCCTGAACCATCTGCCCTGTGAACTACAGATATTTCTTGGTGTGGAAGGTTCAGGTCTGGGTTAAGGGCTTTTATTTTCTGGTTATCCCAGTATTTTATATCCCCAAGATAGATGTGGCATATAGTATCAGCATCTAATTTTAGCTGTCCTCCTTTTATTCCTGGAATATTTACGACTGGAACAACTCCACCAATTATTGCTGGAAACTGGTAAAGCTTGTATTCATCTAACTTTTCAGGTGGTAAAGGTGCGTCTGATGCCCCAAAATCTACAGTTCTGTTTTTTATCTGTCTTATACCTCCACCTGAGCCTATTGACTGGTAATTAAGTTTTATACCTGTGGCTTTGTAATACATGTAAGCCCATGCCTGATAAACTGGATATGGAAATGTTGCTCCTGCTCCGTTTATTGTATCCCCTGCAAATACCGAACAAGTCAGTATTCCTGTTGTTATTATTCCTGCTAATAATTTTTTCATGATATTCCCTCCTTTGTTATATTTTTAGAAAAACCATTGGGATGTAAATTTAATTCTTTTGATTTTTTTGTCTCCGATATCTTTGCCATAATCATCTTCCTGATATGCAATTCCAACTTTTGTTGAATTTCCTCTTAGATACCAGTTAATACCAACTACCGTTGATTTTAGCTTGTAATCCCCTTCTCCTTTCCATTTTTTCCATTCCTCATATCTTGCAAATGGAGCAATATAGTATAACTGTGGAATAACGTATTCACCTGTTACATACCAGCCGTTAGATTTTCCTAATTCGTATCTGGTGTCTGTAAAATCTTTTTCAACTCCATCAAAATCAAAGTATTCATACTGTATGAAAGCTCCTTTGTAATGGGCGGAAAATTCATAATTAATTAGCGTTCTATCTATAGAGTGTGTTCCACTATTATCTGTATATTTTATTTTTGGTACTCTCCAGTATCCAATACCTACTTCTATATGTTTACCTCTACCAAAGTATGTTTCTGTTCTTTTGGTTTCTTCCCATCCAGGAATTGGAGATAAAATTAATTTACCTCCATAGAAAAAGTCCTGCTCACTTATACCGTCAGGAGTGTTTCCTTTAGCGTCATGGAATTTTCCTGAGTATACTGAATCCCCAAATGCTAACTGGTAATGGATTTTTTTCTTCCAGTTACCGTATATCTGTGCATTTGTTGCACGGCGATTATGGGATATGAATTGAGCTGCTTCATCTGCAACATGTGGACGGTCATAATGAATAACCCAAGCTGATTTTACTGTTTCTGTTCTGGATACATCTATTTTAGCTCTGTAAAATTTGAAATTGACAAGGGATGTTCCAAAAGGTTTTTTAATTTTCAGATAAGCATCTCCTACTTTAAAATTACCTTCTCCATTATCCTGATAGTTTGCTTTATCATTTCTTATATCCATCATAAAGGATACATGTTTAGAAAATCCTACCCCCACTTCAAACCTGACCCTTCTCATATACGCGTCCCAGGTATCTATATCCTCTTTTGTAGGGTCGTTATAATCTACTTTATAATTTTCAAATGTTCCCTGTATTCTGATACCTAACTTGATATACATATCAGGATTGTCAAAAGGCCTGATTTTCAGGTTAGGGTGAGTTTCTTTACCTAATAAAAATTCAGGGGAGTTTTCTCTTATGATGCTGGCGTGCTTTATTAGTTTTTTTTCTTCTTTTTTATCCAGCTCTAAAGCTTCTTCCTTTGTTAAAATTCCTTTTTCATAAAGTTTTTTTAAGATAGGGTTGTGGATTTCCTCAGCTGAAGCTAAACCTACACAGCCTAAAATTGCAGTGATTATAACTGCCTTTTTCATCATTTCCTCCTCTATTTAGTTTTCGTCTTTTTAACTAAATTTTAGTGAAAGAAATTTAAAACTTTATTAAATTTCTGTTAAGATTTTTTAACAATTTGAAAAAGACCTGAACAGAAATATATTCAGAGGAAAACTTTTGTAAGAGGTGATTATGGAAGCAAGAAATATCTCAATACCGCAGCAGATTGAGAAATCCAATCTACTGGCAAAAACGTATATGCTTTTAACACTTGGATTTTTAACAATGGCAGGTGGAACAATTGTAGGATTACAATTTATTCCCCAGATGTTGTCCCTGGGTAAATGGGGTCTCCTGATTGTTTCTTTACTTGCAACTATAGGAACAATGCTCCTTGCTCTATTTAATCAAAGGAATACACTCGGATATGTATTTTTCCTGCTTTTTACATTTACCATTGGATTTTTTGATGCACCAGCAATTGCTGTTATATTCAGTTCACCTACTTTAATTGAAATATTCAAACAGGCTTTTGTGATAACTGCTGTTGTTACCGGTAGTTTAACAGCTTATGTATTTATCACAAAAAAGGATTTTAGCTTTTTAGGTGGTTTTCTGTTTACTGGACTGATTATTGTTGTGGTTATGGCTGTTGTAAGCCTGTTCTGGCATAATACCACTCTGGAATTTGTGATTTCTGGAATGGGTGCACTGGTGTTCTCCGGTTTTATCCTGTATGACACCTCCAGACTTATATATGAAAAATCAACAGCTGTTGAGATTGCAATTGCATTATTTCTGGATATTATTAACCTGTTCTGGTCAATATTTAATCTGCTGAATATTTTAAAAGGTGAGGAATAAAAACTATTGACAGGGGTATAAAAATGGAAATGAAATTCAACACAATTGAAGAGGCTATTGAGGATATTAAAAACGGCAAGATGGTTATTGTTGTTGATGACCCTGATAGAGAGAATGAAGGCGATTTGGTAATGGCAGCCGAGAAGGTTACCCCTGAAGCAATCAACTTTATGGCAAAAGAAGGACGCGGTCTTATATGTCTTTCCCTTACCCCAGAAAGATGTAAAGAACTTGATATTCCTCTGATGACCACCACTAATACAGACCCAAAAGGAACAGCATTCTGTTTATCAATAGATGCCCATCCTGATTTTGGAACAACAACAGGTATATCAGCTTATGACAGGGCTATCACAATAAAATTAGCTGTTTCTCCTGATGCCAAACCGTCTGATTTTGTTAGACCTGGACATGTTTTTCCTCTAATGGCTCGTCCTGGCGGAGTTTTAGAAAGAACAGGACATACAGAAGCATCTGTTGACCTTGCAAAGCTGGCAGGCTTATATCCTGCAGGAGTAATATGCGAAATTATGAAAGAAGATGGCACAATGGCAAGACTGCCAGACCTGATGAAATTTGCAAAGAAACATAATTTAAAAATCATAACAATAGCTGACCTTGTTAAGTACAGACTGAAAAGCGAAAAGTTAGTAAGCAGAGAGGCAGAGGCATACCTTCCAACAAAATTCGGCACGTTCAAGGTTTATGCATATAAAAGTAAAGTTGATGGCTCTGAACATGTTGCACTGGTAATGGGTGAGATAAACTCCGATGAACCTGTTCTGGTCAGGGTACATTCTGAATGTTTAACAGGGGATATCTTTGGCTCCCTCAGATGTGATTGCCAGTCCCAGCTCCATTCAGCCCTCAGAATGATAGCAAAAGAGGGAAAAGGAGTTCTGGTTTATATGAGGGGACATGAAGGCAGAGGCATAGGAATAGTCAACAAAATAAAAGCATATAAACTACAAGATGAAGGTTATGACACGGTTGAAGCAAATCATAAATTAGGTTTTCAGGCAGACCTGAGGGATTTTGGAACAGGTGCACAGATATTATTAGACCTTGGCGTTAGAAAAATGAGACTTATGACAAACAATCCAAGAAAAATAGTTGCTCTGCAAGGATTTGGTCTGGAAATAGTTGAAAGAGTTCCAATTATTACAGAAACAAATCCATACAACAAAAATTATCTAAAGGCTAAAAAAGTAAGACTGGGACACCTGTTAGACGAACTTCAGGGAGAAAGCTGTCAATTAGACCATGAAGATTTACAGAGAGAAGATAAAAATAGCTGATTTTAGCAAAGAATACCTCCCTCAAGTTCAGGAAATATTAAAAGAGAATTTTGAGTATCCATGGTCTGAAGAGCAAATCATTTCCTCTAATGCCTTTTCTATAAAAAAAGTTTTTCTCTATGAAAATAATCCTGTGGCATTTTTTGCAGGGGAGCTGATATTTTCAGAAGGTTCAATCTCAATGATAGCCGTCAAGAAAGAGTTTCAAGGAAAAGGTGTTGGCAAATATGTTATGAGCTGGTTTATAGACCTGTGCAAACAAAAAGGTATAAACAATATCTGGCTGGAAGTTTCCCAGAATAATAAAAAAGCCATAAGATTTTATGAAAGTTT
>JALWLQ010000191.1:2505-9814 GCA_027084095.1 Persephonella sp. | reverse complement strand
CTGGACGTTGAAGATTCTCCAAACAGTGCAGGTGTTGCTATAGATGCGATTAGATGTGCAAAACTTGCTCAGGATAGAGGGATAGGGGGACCTTTATATTCTATTTCTGCATACACAATGAAACATCCACCAATCCAGTACAAAGACTGGCAGGCCAGGGAAATGGTGGAGGAGTTTATAGCAGGTATAAGAGAAAGATAAGGAGGGTTATTATGAAAAAATTATTTTTTATTGCATTATCCTCTATTTTTACAGTCTCTTCAGCTATAGCTGTTCCAGGGGTAGATGGAGAAATTTCTGCCGGTTATATTAAGCAGAGTATAGACGGTTCAGGAAGATATAAAGGGAATGATATTAGTGTGGACGAGCTGGGACTTAGTGATGAAAACTCATTTTTCCTGAAGGCAAAAATAGAACATCCCATTCCTATCCTCCCAAACATTAAGCTTATGTATGAGAGAATGAGATTTGAAGGAGTAGGAACAGTAAAAAACAACTATACATTTGGTAATATTACGATTACTGTAAATGATAGAGTTTATTCAAAACTTCGCTTAGACCATTATGATGCAGTTCTTTTTTATAATCTTCCATTTATAAATCTGACACAGATTTTAGATGCTGAATTTGGACTTAATATCCGAGTTATTGATTTTTATGCAAAGGTTAAAGACTTAACCACAGGAGATGAGGACTCTACATCCCTTACAATTCCTATCCCAATGATACATGGTGCTATTGAGTTCAAACCTGTTGGTTATTTCTCTATTCTTGTGGAAGGAAATGGGATAGCTTATGGAGGACATCATTTCTACGATATAACAGGTGAACTTAGAATAAAACCTGTTCAAACCCTGATGGCAAAACCATTTATTGGTATTGGATATAAATATGAAAAACTAAAAATAGATGATATTGACGATGTTTCAGCTAATATTAAGATAAAACAGCCTTTTGTAGAGGCAGGAATTTTATTCTAAATATCAAAGGCGGCTTAGCCGCCTTTCTTTATTTGTCTGATAACAATTTTCCACCCTTTCCCCAGTTATCCCTATCAACTTCTTCAATAACCACATAGGTTGCAGATGGAGGTTTGTTTGCAACTTCTTCCAAAACTTTTGTAATACCTTCAACAATTTTTTGTTTTTGCTCCCTTGTTAGCTCTCCGGCTACTTTCACATTGACATAAGGCATTTTTACTCCTCCAGATTATATTGTTTTAGTTTTCTGTAAAGTGAGGAAAGGTCTATCTCAAGGGCTTTTGCCACTTCTTTAAGATTACGGTTGTATTTCTCAAGGGCAAGTTTTATAACCTCTTTTTCTGCCTCTTCCCTTACTTTTTTGAGGGGTTTTATTTCTATTTTTTTCTTTCCAACAGGGGATTTTCCTTTGAAAATATACGGTGGTAAGTCCTCAAGGGTAATTTCTTCTCCTGAGGCAAAAATACATAATCTTTCCATCAGATTTTTAAGCTCTCTGACATTTCCCGGCCAGTCATATTTGAGGAGAGCTTTTTTGACTTCTTCTGAGAGTTTTACAGTGGGAATTTTATTTTCTATACATGATTTTTTAAGGAAATGCTCTGCAAGGAGGATTATATCTTCTCCCCTTTCCCTTAAAGGTGGAACGTAAATTGGAACAACTGCCAGTCTGAATGCTAAATCCTGACGAAACCGTCCTTCTTCAATCTCTTTTTCAAGGTCTTTATTTGTGGCTGAGATAACCCGAATATCCACTTTTATTTTTTGGTTGCTACCAAGTCTTGTAAACTCTTTTTCTTCCAGAACCCTCAGGAGTTTTGCCTGTGCTGCAAGGCTCATATCTGTGACTTCATCTAAGAATAGTGTTCCCCCGTCTGCAATTTCCAGTTTTCCCGGTTTCCTTGTCATTGCCCCTGTAAATGCACCCTTTTCATATCCAAAAAGCTCTGCTTCTATCAGGTCATCTGGCAAAGCAGCACAGTTAATATCAACAAATGGTTTGTTTGCCCTGTCACTTAGAAAATGAATGGAACGGGCTACAAGCTCTTTACCTGTTCCATTTTCCCCGAAAATCATTACCCATGCATTTGTTTTTGCTACTTTTTCAATCTGTTTTTTTAATTTCTGGATAGGTGGGCTGTTTCCTATGATTTCTATATCTTTGGTTAGTTTCTGTTTTAAGAATGTGTATTCTAAATCCTTTTTGATTTCTTTTATGGCTTTTTCTAAAACTGCAAGGATTGTGTCTGTTGAAATGGGCTTTTCAAGAAAATCAAATGCTCCTTCTTTCAGGGCTTTTACGGCAATAGGGATATTTGCATGGCCAGAAATCATAATAATTTTGGTTATAGGATTTATTTCTTTTATGAAATGTATAAGGTCTGTTCCTTCACCATCAGGAAGCCAGACATCAAGAAAAACAATATCGTAATCCTTTTCTCTTAGTTTTTCCTTTGCAGAGTGGAGGGAGTAGGCAACATCAACATTAAACCCTTCGTCTTCCAGTATGTCTTTTAACAGACTTGTTATGTTTTCCTCATCATCAACAACAAGTATGGAAAAGTTTTGATGTTCCATTAGATAACAACCCTTTTAACCCTTTTTGATATTCTGCACATTATCTCATAAGGTATTGTGCCACACAACCTTGCTATATCCTCAAAATATATTTCATTTCCGTTGTCTTTGCCAACAACTGTTACTGTGTCCCCGATTTTTATATCTGGTATATGGGAAACATCAACTATAGTCATATCCATCGTTACATTACCTACTATATTTGCCTTCTGGTGATTAATCAGGAAGTATCCTTTATTGGATAAATCCCTTGGTAATCCATCTGCATATCCGAAGGAAACAACTGCTATTTTCATGTCTTTTGGAGCTGTAAAAGTGCCTGCGTAAGATACTGTTTCACCTTTTTTAAGGTCTTTAATAGCAATTACCTTTGATTTGACTGACATAACTGTTTTAACAGGAATTGGAAAATCAGGGGCAGGTTTCTCTCCATATATGGAAATGCCTATTCTTACGGCATTGCAATAATCACACTTATACATAAGTCCTGCACTGTTTTGCAGATGTATATATAGGGGGTCTATTCCGACTTTTTTTACCGTCTCAACTATTTTTTGAAACTGTTTTATCTGTTTTTGCGTAAGTTCAGGGTCAATATCTGCAGAGGGAAAATGGGATAAAATTCCTTCTACACTTAAACCGTTCAGGTTATTTAATACTTTACTTATTTCTTCCGGTAAGAACCCAAGTCTATGCATTCCTGTATCAAATTTTATATGGATACGGGATAGGTTATGTTCCTGGACTATTTTAAGCTGGTCAAAATCGGAGATTACAGGGACAAGGTCATAATCCTTAAAGCATCTGATTTCATCAGGAAGAATTCCGCCTAAAACAAGAATATCTTTTTTTATGCCTGCCTGCCTTAGCTCTTTTCCTTCTTCTGCTGTTGCAACACATAGATATTTTACAAATGGATAATGATGGAGAATTTTTGATATATTTTCTGCACCGTGCCCATAGGCATCTGCCTTTACAACGGCGAATATATCTTTTTTCACATAGTTATGTATTGTTTTTAGATTATATTCAACTCGGTCTTTGCTGATTTCTGCCCAGCTTCTATATCCTTTCAGGTATGTTTACCTCCCGAGCTTTTTAATATTTTCGGCCTAAACATTTTATAATAAAAGAGTTCACTTTTCGCATAGTTTGGAATAAATTATTCTGTATCATATTTAGGAGGTAAGGATTGGATAAATTCGCTGTTCTATCAGTGTCTGCGTTAATGATAGGAGGAATTAGCTGGTTTTTCTTTGGCAGTAAGGATAAAAAAAATGAAAATAGAGAAGTTTCCGGGAAAACAGAAACAATAGAACTTAATATATCAGGAATGCATTGTGCCGGTTGTGTTGCTGGTATAGAGGCTACCTTAAGAGCCACCGATGGAGTAATTTCTGCCTCAGTAAATCTTGCCACCTCAAAGGGTGTTTTTGAATATGACCCTGCAAAAATCTCCAAAGAACAGATAATAGCAAAGATAAAAGAGCTTGGTTATGATGCCTCAGAAGATTTAGAAAATTTTGAAAAAAAAAGTTAGAGGAAGAAAAAAGCCTTAAAAAAAGATTTTTTATAGCTCTTATCTTTACACTCCTGGTATTTTTACTTGAATTTTTAAAACTACCTTTTCTGGAAAAGCCTCTAATCCAGTCTAATGAATTTTTAAACCTGAAAAATATACTTTCTCTGATATTTGCCTCTATTGTTCAATTCGGGGCAGGCTGGGAGTTTTACAGGTCTGCAATAGGTGGTCTGAAAAACAGAATTGCCGATATGAACCTGCTTGTCGTTATAGGGACTTCTGCCGCTTATTTTTATTCGGTTTTTGTTATATTTTTTCCTTTCCTTTTTCCTGAGAATATGAGATCTACCTATTTTGGCGGTGCAGCTGCTATTATCACATTTGTCTTACTTGGCAGATATCTGGAAAGCAGTTCCAGAAATAAGGCAACAGGATTTTTGAGAAAACTTCTTAAGCTAAAACCCCAGAAAGCATTAATAATCGTGGACGGGAAAGAGGTAGAGGTGCCTGCTGATAGTATAGTAGTTGGGGATATTGTTGTGGTCAAGGCAGGTGAAAGAATTCCTGTAGATGGTGTAGTTATTGAAGGTTCCGGAGAGATTGACCAGTCAATCCTCACAGGAGAAAGCCTGCCTGTTTTGAAAAAAACAGGTGATACTGTTTTAGGGGGAAGCCTTCTTATTGATGGTTATATCTTAATTAAAGCCACAAAAACAGGAAAAGATGCATTTATATACCAACTAACAAAACTGGTATCGCAGGCACAGGAGAAAAAACCACCTGTTGGAAGACTTGCTGACAAAGTTGTTGCAGTTTTTGTCCCTGCTATTCTTATTATTTCTATTCTGACTTTTGATGTATGGTATTTGCTGGATAAACTTGATATAGCATTTTTGTCCTCTGTTTCCGTTTTAATAATTGCCTGTCCATGTGCCCTTGGAATTGCCACACCGATTGCAATTGTTGTTGCAGTTAGTAAAGGGGCAAAAGAAAAAATACTGATTAAAAATCCAGAAATTATTGAAGGGATTAAGGATATTACCGTTGCTATTTTTGACAAAACTGGAACAATAACAGAAGGAAAGCTCTCTGTTGTAGAGGAAAAAACATTTGATAAACAGTTTTTAAAATATGCTTATCCTGCTTTAAAAAATTCTAATCATCCTGTTGCAAAAGCTGTTTTGAAAAAAATCCCCGAATATGAAGCAAAACCCGAAAATTTTAAATCAATGGCTGGAAAAGGAATTATTGCTATAGTTAAAGGAAAAAGAGTTGTGGCAGGAAATAAAACTTTATTAGAGGAATACGGATTTGTTATTGAAGAAAACTCTGAAGAAACAGAGCTTTTTATAGCTGTTGAGGATAAACTTGTTGCTGCTTTTTATCTTAGCGATAATCTCAAACCTGAAGCAAAGGCTGTTTTGAATAAATTGAAAGAAAGAGGGATAAAAACCATTTTATTGACAGGAGATAAAAAAGAAGTAGCAGAGAAAATATGTGCCGAGGCTGGTTTTGATGAATGCTTTGCCCAGCTAAAACCTGAGGATAAATACAGAATTGTAAAGGAACTGCAACAAAAAGGTGAAAAGGTGATGTTTATCGGAGATGGAATAAATGATGCCCCTGCCATGGCATCTGCAAACGTTGGAATAGCAGTTGTCCAGGCAACAGATATAACAAAAGAAACTGGGGATATTCTCCTTTTAAGAAATGATTTAAGTTTAGTTTTAAAGGCAATAAATCTTTCTGCATTTAGCATGAATGTTATAAAACAAAACCTGTTCTGGGCATTTATTTATAACATTATCGGGATACCTGTTGCAGCAGGGATTTTATATCCTGTTGCAGGAATACTGCTTAAGCCTGTTATTGCAGGAGTTGCAATGTCTTTTAGCTCGGTAAGTGTTGTTCTAAATGCCCTTAGAATAAATAATGCCAGATTAGGAGATTAATATGCTTATTCTAAAAAAGCTTTCTGTTAAGCCTTTTGCAATTATAGGACACAGAGGTGCCAAAGGGGTAAAACCTGAGAATACAATTGCTGCCATTGAATACGGGATAAAATCCGGAGCTGATATTGTTGAGATAGATATTAGAAAAACAAAAGATGGACAGCTTATTTTATTACATGATAAAGATTTTAAAAGACTAACAGGTAGAGCTATCCCACCTTCACAGCTGGATTTTGAGTTTATAAGGGAAAATATAACCATTGATGGTGAGCCTGTAGCTACCCTTGATGAAGCATTGCAATCGGTAAATGGTAAAGCAGGTTTATTCATAGAAATCAAAGAGCCTGAAACAACTCAGGATATTGTAAATAAAGTTTTAGAACACTCTGCACAGGAATGGGTGGCTTTTATCTCTTTTTATGAGGAAGCACTTGAGCAGGTAAAACAGATAGATAGTTCCCTTATAACAGGATTAATCTATATGAAACCTCCCGGAAAAATCCTTGAGGCTAAAGATATAAATTGTGAGTTTGTTTTGCCTTACTATAAACTTGCCACAGAAAAGGCAATAAGATTTGCCCACAGACTAAAGTTAAAGGTTGTATCCTGGGTCATAAATGATAAAGAAACTGCCACGATTTTTGCAGAAAGAGGTAGTGATGGAATAGCAACCGACTATCCTGACCTTATGGTTAAGTGGAGAGAAGGAATAAAAAGGGGCTTATAAGCCCCTTGTATTTAATGATGAACTCCGCCTTCGCCGTGTGCGTGTCCGTGTTGGATTTCTTCAAGGGAAGCATCTCTAACATTTACAACTTCTACTTCAAAAACAAGGTCTTTCCCGGCTAATGGGTGGTTCATATCAACAGTAACTTCATTATCATCAAAATCAACAACAATCATGTTTATGATTTGTCCGTCTGGAGTTTGAGCCTGAAGAGGCATTCCTTTTTCCAGTTCAATTCCCTGGAAGTATTCCCTTGGAACTTTTTGAATTAATTCTGGATTTTTCTCTCCGTAAGCTTCTGCAGCAGGAACTTCAATAGTTCTTTTTTCCCCTGCTTCCATACCTTCCATTCTGTTTTCCAGTCCAGGAATGATGTTTTGAGCACCGAATAAAACAGTTAAAGGTTGCCCATACTCCTGACTGCTGTCAAGAACTTCTCCTGTTTCTTTGTCCTTGAGTGTGTAGTGGAATGTTACCACTTTGTTGTTTGTAGCCTTCATAAAAAAAACTCCTTTATGTGTATTTAGCACCTGTGGTGCTATATTTTTTC
>JALWLQ010000191.1:0-2405 GCA_027084095.1 Persephonella sp. | reverse complement strand
TTTTTCGTATTTTTCTGGGGTTGAATAAATATATACAGTTTTTGGGTCTGTGTCCAGTCCAATAATTATTGCTTTTTTATATCTGTTGTTAAAGGCAAATTCCAAAGATTTCCTGTAGTCTCTATCAATTATATCCCTTCCTACTATATATCCTTTTTCTCTTAATGCTTTTCCAAGCTGGTATGCAGTTTTTTTATCTGGGGTAAGGTCTATTATAAAAAAGTCTTTGAGCTTTTTTTCTTCCAGCAGTTTGTTTTCTTTTGCATACTGCCAGATATTCAGAATATAAAAAGCAAATCCTGTTGCAGGGACATCTCCGTTATATCTTGAGATTAGATTATCGTATCTGCCCCCCTGTCCTACTGATTTTGGAAAATTTTTCAGGAAAATCTCAAAAACTATTCCTGTGTAGTAAGAAAACTCTTTAGGTTCCCCAAGGTCAAAAACGACTTTGTCTGCTACTCCGTATTCTGTGAGGATATTGTATATATTCTCAAGTTCTTCAAGTGGTTCTAAAAGCTGGGGATAATTGGATACAACTTTCTTTAAATCCTGTATAAGCTCTGACTTGCCCTGATATTTTGGAATATTTACAATAAACTCTTTTATTTCTTGCGGAATTTCATACCGGGAAACAAATTTTTTTAGATTGAATATCTCCCTGTTTTTTATAAACTGCATAAATTGCTGGTATTCTTTCTCTGATAGCTGAAGGATATTTTTTAATCCTGTAAAAATTTTTATATTATTCAGGTCTATCTGGAAGTCTTTAATTCCAATATTACTTAGAGCGTTACAGGCTATTGTGATAACCTCTGCATCTGCCTCAAGTCTGTCTGAACCAATCAGTTCAATGCCGGTCTGTAATATCTCCCATAAATCTCCTGTTTTCGGTGGTGAATAACGGAATATACTTCCTTTGTAGTAGTATCTTTTAGGCAGTTCTTTTCTTTTTAGGGAGGAAAAATATCTTGCAATCTGGGCTGTAAAGTCTGCTCTTAAAGAGAGAATATCTCCTGTTGTTCTATCAACAATTTTAAAACTTTTACCTGCTATATTTTCATCAAGGGCTTTTTTGTGGACATTGAGATACTCAAAAACCGGCAGTTTTATCTCTTCATAAGCCCATTTTTCAAAAGTGTTAGTTATTTTGTTTATTATGGTGTTTAGCTGATAGGTTTCAGCCCGATTAAAAACCTTAACACCGGCAGGAATTTCTATATCCATATCTCACCTTATAGTGCATCTAATGCAGGTATAAATAAATCACCTAAAAAGTATGTATTATTCAGTTTATAAAGTATTGGTCTGACCTTGTCATAATCCAGTATAGAGTAAGATGCATTATCGCACCCAAAACTCCAGAATTTTGAAAGGGGTATATCAAGTCCTGCAACAAATGAGGCTCTAATTGGAACTGTATGGGATACAGCTATAACAGTTTCTCCATCATGTTTTTCCAGCATTTTTTCCTGAAATCTTTTTACCCTGTTATAAACATCAAGAAGGGTTTCCCCGTGGGGAAATTTTATTGTTTCAGGTTCATAAAGCCACTGGCGGAACATATCTGGGTATTTTTCTTTTACCTCGTCTACAAGCATTCCAGACCATTCCCCGTGGTCTATTTCAATGATATCCTCATCAATATTTATTTCCAGTCCAAGCTCTTTTGCAATATACTCAGCTGTCATATATGTTCTTTTAAGTGGACTGGTATATAAAGCAGTAGGAGAGTATTTTTTCAGTGTTAAAGCAAGAAGCTGTGCCTGTTTGTGTCCCCTTTCTGATAGTTCAGGGTCTAATCTTCCCTGATATTTTCCAATTGGGTTCCATAAACTTTCTGCATGTCTAACATATATAATTCTTACTGCCACTTTGACCGCTCCTTATATATTTTTGAGAATTATTTCCTGTGCTTTTTTAACACCTTTGCCTAATTCAACAGGATATCCGACCTTTGATAAAGCAAGTTCAAGACCTACTATAACCTGAATAGCATCATTAAAATCAAAGTATCCCATGTGGGCAATTCTGAATATTTTACCTTTTAGATGGTCTTGTCCACCTGCAACTCTAAATCCTATTTTAAGCAGCTGTTTTCTCAAATCATCTGCATTTATTCCTTCAGGAGCATAAACACCTGTTGCAGAGTTTGAAGGGCTTTCTGATAGAAGTTTAAGACCAAGTTCTTTTACAGCTTCCCTTGTGGCTTCTGCCATAATCTCATGTCTTTTTGCAAGCTGTGGAAGTCCTTCATCAAGTATAAGATTAAGGCTTTCATTTAAAGCAATAATCAGATTTATTGCTGGAGTATATGCTGTCTGACCGTTTTTCTGTTTTTTTGCTTCTTTTGCAACATCAAAGTAGTATTTAGGAATATCACTTGTTGAAAGTCTTTTTTCTGC
>JALWLQ010000190.1 GCA_027084095.1 Persephonella sp. | reverse complement strand
TGTTGAAAGATTTCCAAACTCTTCATATATCCGTTTGATAGTCCTGTTTCCCACTCCTTTTATGAAAGAAAACTCAATGTAGTCTATAATAGACATTTAACCTCCCTCCGAAACTATTATAAGGTGGAAAATGGAAGAGACAAAATCATACTGGAAGCTTATAGGATGGTTAAAAAAACAGAAAAAGATTAGTGTTGTTATTTTTTATGAGGAAATTCCTGTAAATGGTGTTTTAGAGCTTGAAGCCGTTGACGAGGCTCACAGACAGATAATATGGAAAAATGACCCTAAACTGCTGCCTGTTTTGCAGTATGAAAGGGTTTTATTTTTTAAAAAGGATGAAGAGATATTCACTCTGTCAGTTATATCATATGATGATAAGGAGATTGCCACAACATTTCCAGAAATAGCCACAGAACCAAAACTCAACAGGTCTTATGTAAGGGTAAAAGTTCCCCCTGAAGATGATATAAAAATCATGATAGAAAACAAAGAATTAAAAGTTGAAGATATAAGCGAAGCAGGAATAGGAATATCAGGTAAAAAGGAAGAAATAGCTCATCTTCAGGTAGGTAAAGAGTATGAATTTCTACTTAGATTAAAAAATGAAATTATGAAACTCAAAGGCATAGTTGTCCATAAAGAAACAGACAGAGCTGGTCTTAAAATTACAGATATATCTCTTAAAGACCAGGATAAAATTGCCAGATATATAATGAATAGACAAAGGGAGATAGCCAGAAAGATTTTTATGTTTAAGGCCTAAAGCCAGTAGGCTTTAATATACCCTTTTATCCAGTCCCATAATACCTTCTTTGCTGTTCTATCTAAATCTACACCTCCACCGGACACTCTGTAATTAAGTTTTTCTCCTATTTTTTCAAGGGTTTTTAAAGGGTCTTCATCAGGCTCTATACCGTAAGCTTCTTTGAGAGCCTGTGGTCTGTGCTGTAGTATTTTTTCTATGAATTTGTATGCAACTTCTACAGGCTGTTCTAATTTTTCAGGTATCCAGGAGCCTTTCAGAGCAAGGTCTTCCTGAAATTCAAGGGTTATAATCCCCGGAGTATCTATCAGATACACATTTTTGTCCAGTTTTATCAGCTTTTCTCCCCTTGTCATTCCCGGTTTTGGGGATGTTGTTGCTACTTTTTTCTTTTTAAGGGTGTTTATTAAGGAGGATTTGCCAACATTTGGATACCCCAGCACCCCGATTTTTATTATTTTCTTTTCTTTTGCAAGTTCTTTTATAACTTTTTCCAGCTCTTTTTTTCCTATATTTTTATGTGCTGAAAAAACAATAACAGGATATTCCTGAGATATTAGTTTTTTTGCTTTTTCAACAAAATCTTTAGGCACTAAATCTGCTTTGTTCAGGATAATAAATAGTTTTTTATTCCTTTCTTTTGCAAGCTGCTCAACAACCTTATTTCTTGTTTCCTGTGGTATTCTGGCATCAACTACTTCAAATATAACATTTGCCTGGGATAAAACCTTTTTTGCTATACTTTTTTCCCTGAGCCATTCCCTTGGTTTTTCCATTTAACACTCCGAAATAATTTATAATATTTATTCCACACAATATAACGAGGGTATTACTTGAGGAAAATTATAATATCAATTTTTTTGCTGTGTAGTCTTGTTGTTTATTCTTTTGGGAAAACCCCTGTTTCTATTGAGGCAGAAAATATATACAGAGAAAATGACGGCAAAATAATAGCTATTGGAGATGTGATTGTCAAATACAAAAATGAAACCCTTAAAGCAGACAAAATTATATATGACCAGCTCCAGAAAAAGATATACCTATACGGACATATTAGAGTAAAAACCCCTAAATATGACCTGACTGGAACAGAAGGCTGGATTGATGAAAAGGGCTATTATGGAGAATTTAAAAATGTTAAAGGTGTTATCAATGGGTATTATTACATAAAAGCAAAACGGGTTAAAAAAGTAAAAGATAAGTACTATTTTTATGATGGAGAATTCTCAAGCTGTTCTTTTGACAATTATGACTGGTATTTTAAAGCAAAAAAAGGAGTTCTTATAGAGAATAAAGATATAATTTTTTATAATATCTCCCTTAGATTTTGTAAAATACCTTTATTTTTCTCTCCATATTTTTCATATCCTGCAACTTCAAGAAGGTCTGGTTTCCTGTTTCCTCAGATAGGAAGTGATAGCTATAATGACCTTAAAGTAGTTCAGCCATTTTTTTTAATCCTGACCAGACATTCAGACATGACCTTTACATTTGATTATCGTAATCAGCAGGGAAAAGGACTTGATAT
>JALWLQ010000189.1 GCA_027084095.1 Persephonella sp. | reverse complement strand
AAAAGATGGTCTTATAATTTTTGAAACATTTACTTTATCTGAAGATAAGGACATTATGCAGCCTAAAAACAAAGATTATCTTCTTAGACCTAATGAGCTTTTAAGACTTTTTTCTGACCTTTATATAATTTTTTATCAGGAAAGGAAAATTACCAAACCCAACGGTGAAAAAGCTTTTGTATCTTCCCTTGTTGCAGTCAAAAAATGCCTTTTATGAAAAATCTTTGTGGGCTTGCAAGAAATGATAATGAAATTTCTTTACTTAAGTTGAGGGGAAAGGTTGGATTTTGCCAGTTTTGCTATATCAGAAAGCCAATCCTTAACTGTATTTGTGTTTACATTCTTATATTTTTCATAAAGTTCTATTGCTTTTAAATCATATTTTCTTAAAAGTTCAAGGTCTTCTTCTGATAAAAGATGTTTATTCTCTTCCAATATTTTTCTTTCAGTGTAGGTTACTGATGCATCATTCCAGTAATCCTCATCTGGATTAAAAAAATCTAATCCTACTCCATAATTCTTTAGTAATTTCTTTAATTGTTTTGCTGTATACATTTTCTTCCACCTCTGCTCCCTTTAATATATGGATTTCTAACCAGCTTTTCAAGGGAATGTCTAATTTAAATGCTGTTTCTATTTTTCCTTTTTCTGATAATACTACAATCCAATCATCTTTGACAGCATAAGAAGATTGAAATTTTCCTCGGGATTTCTCAATTATAACTTTATCATGAAAGGCTAATATTTCTATTATCTTTCTTGCGTAAAAAAGTTCTGCATTTTCTTCTGGAATATGTTCTTTGTTAATTCTTTCGCTAACATGTTCTCTAAACCTTTTTTTCTTTTTCCAGATATTAGGAAAGGTTTCCAAAAATCTTTCTTTTGAGGATAAATCAAGCTTTTCCAGATTTTTTATAAACTTTTCTTCTATAGATTTTTGAATTTCTTCAAATCTTTTTGGTTTCAAAACCACCTCAAGTTTTTCTGGAATGGAATATCTTTTCGTCAAAAAAGTTATTAAATTGGCTTACATTTTCCCAAAATAAAACTCAAAGAATACCTTTATAAAAGGTATTCCTTTGAAGCCTCTATCTTTTTCCCAGTTTGAACCTATATAAATATTGAAAAATGTCCATTTTTTCCAGAAATTAAGTCTGTATGCACCTTGAATGATATAACTGTTTACATATCCTTTTATTAGCTTATGCTGGTTTATTCCACCGTAAAGTTCAATTGCATTTGGCTTTTTATGTATCTTTTGTAAAGGATTATAAATTCTTATAGCTGTTGAATAAGTTAGTAATTGATATGGAATATTAGAAGCTTTTCGTCTTCCAATATATACTCTCCATATAGTATTTTTCCTTATGAGCCTGTCTATATAAATTTCTGTTTTCTCTTCAACTCTATAATTGTTGAGTTTTCTCTCTACTCTAAACCGTTGATATGCTGTAAGTTCCCATCTTTTGTAAATAATGGGTTTATTATAAATCTGGTATTTTGCGTAAATTTTTGGGGAACCTGTTAGACCAATAGAAAATCTATGTTTTAAAAAATTTGTTTTAGTTTTATTCTTTTCTTTAGTGTGTTTATTAAGTCTATTACCAGATAAATTTTGGCTCAGGTTTTCAATATGTAAATCAAGATTTTTTTCCAGCCGAGCAAGTCTTAATTTAAAGTCTGATTTTAGTATGTTTGTAAATTGCGGAGAAGTATTATATTCAAAGCCTGCCCTAAGTCGTATATATGCTCTTGTTTCTTCTTTTATTTTGGGGTCGGCAAAGAAGGTATCTAATTTTTCCACTGTTGAATAAACCAATATGGATACTTCTCTGTGTAATATATCAATAAAACTTTCTTGAGAAAAAGCAGCAGTATAAAGGACAAGGAAAAATAAGATAGCCCCCTGTCCTTTTGGTTTTAAAAACATAATTAAACAATTTCTTCAAACTTTTTAAAGGCCTCATCTAATTTATTAATCTCTGTTCCGCCTCCCTGTGCCATGTCTGGTCTTCCACCACCTTTTCCACCAACTATTGGAGCAACTTGTTTTATTATTTCTCCTGCTTTTATTTTGTCTGTAAGTTCTTTTGAAACTGCGGCTATAAGGTTTACCTTTTCTTTTTCTTTGTCTATTGATGCCAGCAGGACGACAGACTTTCCAAGTTTTGCTCTTGCCACATCGGCTAAGTCCCTAAGCTCGTTTGGTGCAAGATTTTCAACCTTTCCGTAAGCTGCTTTATATTCCCCTTTATCAATAACTGTCAGTATCTCTGTTATTCTGTCTACAATAGATTT
>JALWLQ010000188.1 GCA_027084095.1 Persephonella sp. | reverse complement strand
TGTACTCTCCTTTAAATATTTTTTTAAGCTCATCCTTTAAAGCTTCATAAGATAGAATTATCTCAACTGTTCCTAAAAATTTATCCTTGTAATAAAGCTCATAAGGGAATTTAAAACCTCCAACAAAATTTTCTTTTTTCTCTGTTTCAAAAATGATATTGATTTTTTTATTTTCCTTTTGATTATCTCCAAATTTTTCAGGTCTATGAAATCTCAGAAAAACTGTTCCATCGGGCAGCTTTATCTGAATGAATTTTATCCCATACTTTTGCATATCCTTATATAAATCTTTATACTCCTCAGATAAGAATTTCCTTACTTTATCTTTTTCTGAAGGAGGAAATTTTTCCAGCTGATACAACAGTTTCAAAAATTTCTCATCACTGAAATATCTTTTCTGGATAAATTCAATTACCATCTTATAGCCATTAAGAGTAGCTTTAAATTCCGCTGCAGCCTTTACAATTTTTTGATTTAAATAAATCTGTTTGTTCTGTTCCTTTTTCTGTTCAAACAGGAAAAATATAGCTATAGACAAAACAAGAAAAATTGATATATATATAAGCACCGATTTTTTTATTTTGGCTTCCATATTCTTTAAGTTATAGTATTTATATGCATTTCGTCAAACAAAAGAGGTGAGATAATGGCAGAAAAATTATGGGGTGGTAGATTTTCAGAAAGCACAGATGCTTTTGTTGAGGAGTTTACCGAAAGTGTTTCTTTTGATAAGGAACTGGCTTTATACGATATAAAAGGAAGCATAGCCCACGCCAGAATGTTGGGAAAACAGGGAATTATTCCACAGGAAGATGCAGAAAAAATAATAAAAGGTCTGGAAGAAATCAGAAAAGAGATAGAAGAAGGCAAATTCCAGTGGAAAAAAGAGCTTGAAGATGTTCACATGAATATTGAAAAGGCATTAATTGAAAAAATTGGCGATGTAGGAGGAAAACTCCACACAGGAAGAAGTAGAAATGACCAGGTAATAACAGCTTTTAGACTTTATCTAAAAGAAGAAACAAACAATATAATACAGCTTTTACGACAGCTTAAAAAAGCACTTTTGGAAAAAGCAAAGGAAACAGTTGATATAGTAATGCCTGCCTATACTCATTTGCAAAGGGCACAGCCAATAAGAATGGCTCATTATTTCTTAGCCTATCTGGAAATGTATAACAGAGATGAAGAAAGATTTTCAAATACTTTAAAGCGTATTGACCAGATGCCTCTTGGAAGTGGAGCACTGGCAGGAGTTGATTTCCCAATAGATAGAGAGATGACAGCAAAAGAGCTTGGATTTTCACAAATCATGAGGAACTCCCTTGATGCCACAGCGTCAAGGGATGCAATAATAGAATTTTTATCTGATGCTGCAATCTGTATGTCAAATCTATCAAGACAATCAGAAGACCTGATTATATGGAACTCAGCCGAATTTTTCTTTATTGAGCTTCCTGACAAGCTAACCACAGGTTCTTCAATAATGCCCCAGAAGAAAAACCCTGATGTTTTAGAGCTTATTCGTGGAAAAACAGGAAGGGTTTATGGGGATTTAGTTGCATTGCTGACAATAGTAAAAGGTCTTCCAATGGCTTACAACAGAGACTTGCAGGAAGACAAAGAGCCTGTCTTTGATGCAGTTAGAACCCTGAAAGGTTCAATAATAGGAATGACAAAAATAATAGAAGGTCTTAAACCAAGAAAAGAAGTTATGGAAAAGGCTGCCGGTGGATTTGCTTTAGCCACAGACCTTGCCAACTACCTTGTTAGAAAGGGTATGCCTTTTAGACAGGCACACCACGTTGTTGGACAGATTGTGGGTTATCTGACCCAGCAAAACAGGGAACTTGAGAGTATTACACTGGACGAGCTTAAAAAGTTTTCTCCGCTATTTGAAGAAGATGCCCTTAATATTCTCAGTCCTTACTATGTTGCAGATGCCAGAAAATCTTATGGCGGAACAGCAAAAGAAAGAATTTTAGAGCAGATTAAATACTGGGAAGAAAAACTCCAATGAAAGTCAGGCTTTTAGACTGGCAGATAAAAGCTATAAAAGAAGCTGTCCAGCAGGTTTTTGGCAATGATGTAAAAGTGTATATATTTGGTAGCAGAGCTAATCCTGAGCAAAAAGGTGGAGATATAGATATTCTTGTGCTTGTTCCAGAGCTGCAGGACAAATACAAGAAAAAGAGTAAACTTTTAACCCAGCTTTACAAAAGACTTGGAGAAAGAAAAATAGACCTGATTATTACAGATAGTATTAAAAGCGATATAGAGAGGGAAGCCGTAGAAAAAGGAGTTCTA
>JALWLQ010000187.1 GCA_027084095.1 Persephonella sp. | reverse complement strand
ACAGGTGAGTTTTTTGCTACAACAACAGACCTTGATGGCTTAATAGCATTTCTGGGAAAATTCCAGCCAAAAGAGATACTACTTCCTGAAAACACAGAAATACCGGAGATAAAGGAAAATTTCAGAAATATATTCATATCCCATGTTCCCCAAGACTTTTTCTCTCAAGAAAAGCTAAAAAACCTTTTAGACTTTTTTAAAACAAGCCATTACTCATCATTTGGATTTTCAGACAAGGATATAACTGCCCTTTTATCAGCTGCCGCAGTTCTTGAGTATGTCAAAATTACCCAGAAGCAATTCTTACCTTTTATAAATCCTTTAAAGCAGTATCAGGGAGATATTTACATAAGACTTGATTACTCAGCCCAGAAACATCTTGAACTTACAACAGCAAATGAAGGAAATGTTCCACTACTGCGGGTTATAGATAGAACCCTTACAGGAATGGGAAAAAGAAAATTAAAGTTTTTCCTGCTACATCCATTAAAAAACAAAAATCTGATACAACAAAGACTGGAGTTTGTTTCTGAGCTCTTTGAAAATTCAAACCTCAGGGAAAAAATAAGAGAAATACTTAATGAAATTTTTGATGTGGAAAGGCTTATCTCAAAAATATCCTCAAACACAATGACCCCTCGTGATATGGTTGCCCTCAGAACATCTTTAAAGCATATAAGGGAGCTTAAATCCTTACAAAATCAAATAAAGTCTGAATATGGAAAACAGCTATTTGAAAATATACAGGATTTCTCTTATTTAATAGACAAACTGGAAAGATATCTTGAGGATAATCCACCAATACATCTGAAAGAAGGAGGATTAATCAAAAAGGGAGTTCATCCCGACCTTGATGAGCTTAAGGAAATCAAAGAAAAAGGAAATCAATGGGTAAAAGAGTATCAGGAAGAGCTTAGAGAAGAAACAGGTATACAGAGCCTTAAAATAGGTTATAACAAGGTAATGGGCTATTATATAGAAGTAACAAAGCCTAACCTGAAATTCGTCCCCTCATACTTTAGGAGAAGACAGACCCTTTCAAATGCAGAAAGGTTCACAACAGAAAAACTCCAGAGATTTGAGGAAAAAATCCTGTCTGCAGATGAAAAGATAAAAGCCCTTGAGTATGAAATATTTATGCAAATCAGGGAAGAGGTTTCCCAAAACGCAGAAAAGATTGCAAAAACAGCCCAGAATGTTGGTTTTATAGATGCCATTCAATCCCTTGCCACAATATCTGTGGAAAAAGGCTGGACAAAGCCAGAAATAACAGAAGATTACGGGATATTTATTCAGGAGGGATACCATCCTGTAATAAAAGAGTTTGTGAATGATTTTGTTCCAAATGATTTAAAGATGGACAAAAACTCCTTTTTCCATATAATCACAGGTCCCAATATGGCCGGTAAAAGCACATTTATAAGACAATCAGCAATAATACTAATTCTGGCACAGGCAGGCTCATTTGTCCCTGCCAAAAAGGCAAAAATCTCTATTGTTGATGGAATATTTACCAGAATAGGCTCTGGAGATGTACTGTCAAAGGGACTTTCAACATTTATGGTTGAGATGCTTGAGATGGCAAATATCCTGAATAATATAACCTCAAAAAGCTTTGTTGTTCTTGATGAAGTTGGAAGGGGAACCAGCACCTATGACGGTCTTTCAATTGCATGGGCTATTTCAGAATATATAAGCCAGAAAATAAAAGCAAAAACATTATTTGCCACCCATTACCATGAGCTAACCAAATTAGAAGAGGAGATAAAAGGGGTCAAAAACTACCACATGGAAATCTTAGAGCAAAAAGGAGATATAAAGTTTTTATTCAAAGTAAAAGAAGGCTTCACAAACAAAAGTTATGGTGTTCATGTGGCAAAACTTGCAGGAATAAAGGAAGAAATAATTAAAAGAGCTTATGAAATTCTGTATCATCTTGAGGAAGAGCAGGAGAAAAAAATAGATGAGACTATAATAAATCTATCCCAGAAAAAAGAGGAGTATCTGCCGTTATTCAGGGAGTTGGAAGAAAAGGAGCAAACTCCAGACCACATCCAGCAACTAATAAAAGAGATTGAAAGTATTGATATAGCAACCATGACACCTATAGATGCAATAGTATTTTTAAACCAGCTAAAAACAAAGATAAAACAGTTTAAAAATTAAAAAGGGCGGTATCTTTTGATACCGCCAGAAATAGGAGGTTAGGAGGGCCATGAGAGGAAACACAGCTTCAGGTGCTGCGTGTCCCACTAACCTGAGGGGATTTGTATTATATGCAAAAAATGAAAAAAATCAATACCTTATATCAGATTAA
>JALWLQ010000186.1 GCA_027084095.1 Persephonella sp. | reverse complement strand
AATTTTTCTATATTTTCATCATTTAATAACCTGCTTTTTGCTTTTGACAGATAAATAAGAGGCTTGTCTTCATATATATGAATATTCCCAAAAAGTTTCAGATTAAAATTTTTCCATATCAACGGAATAATAATAACTTCGTTTTGCAATCCCTTTGATTTGTGCATTGTCATAAGTTGAACAGCATTATCCTCAGAGTTGATAGGAGTTGTTTCGTAATCTTCCAGAAATCTGATAAATTCCTGCAGGGAAATATTATCAAATGTTTTTTTCTTTGCCAGTGTTTTGACCATCTTGAGATTTTTTACTTTCTGCAGACCGTCTTCCATAACAGAAAACACCTCAAGAAATGGGGACTCCTGAAAAATCCTGTCTATAATTTGCTCTACTGATAATTTATATTTCTGGTCTGATAGTTCTTTTAATAATCTGAAAAATCTATGTTCAGACTTTAGACCGTTTCCATAAATCTCCTCATCTGAAGCCAGAACAACAGGAGATTTTAGAATACAGGTTGCCATAAGGCTATCTTCTGGATTTTCAATAAATCTTAAACAATCTATCAATAGCCTGATTTCAGGTAATTGTGAATATCTAATATTTGCCAGAGAAACTGCAGGGATACCAAGTTGATTGAATATATTTAAAAATTCATTAATATCATCATTCCTGTCAAATAAAATGGATATATCCCTGTAATCATATCTACCATTTAAAACAAGTTGATTTATAACTTGTGCTGTTGCAAATGCTTCTGCTGTACTCTCCTGCTTTTCAGGGGTGTCTTTTATGCTAATCAGTCTTACTGCTGGGTCTTCTATACTGTTGTTTTTTGAAGGTTTAACAGGCTTTCTGAACTCTTCATTGATATGTGCCAGAATTTCCGTATCAGAAAATAATCTATTAAAAAACTCAACAAGCTGTGGTGTGCTTCTGTAGTTAGTATCAAGTATCTTATCCTGAAAATTATTTTTCTCTAAGAAATCAAAATAAATATCAAGGTCGGCATTTCTCCAGGTGTATATACACTGTTTAGGGTCTCCAAAAACATATATATTATGGTCTGAAATCCTTTTTAAGATTTCTGTCTGAATTCTGTCTGTATCCTGAAACTCATCAACAAATATATATTTAAACTGTTCTCTTAGATGTTTAACAGCCTGATTATCCTCAAGTAGTTCCAAAGTTTTCTGGAGAATATCATCAAAATCAATTATTTTTTTCTCAGTTTTTTCTTTTTTAACAAAATCAAGGAATTGATAAAATTTGGATAGAATGAGATTTGCTCTATAATCAGCAAATTCCTGCTGGTATTCTTTGATTAAGCCTATAAGTTTGTTTTGTAGATGCAGAAATTCAGGGGATTTGGTTATCTGTTTAAGTTCTTTCTTCAGGTCTGCTGGAACACTGTTAGGTATGCTTTTTTTTATAAAAAATTCTTCCAGTCTAAGACTTAAGATAGCATCATTTTCAATTGCACTCAAAATCTCAGATGGCTTTAATTTAAAAGCCTGAGGATATTCTTTTTCTGCATTTATTAAAATTTCATAAATAGGATTTTTGATAAATTCATCTTTTGCTTCAAAAATCTGTTTTTTTATCTTATCTATTTCCTGTTTTTGATTTTCAAGGTTAATTTCTGAAAAACTTAGTTTTAAACGGTTACGGTATAAGGCTTTCAGAAATTTTTTAACCAGATTTATTTTCCCCTCAAATAAACCTAAAATCTCCTCCCATCTGTCCTTATCATTTTCAAAATCAGCTTCTATCCATTTGTCAAACAATAGTTCAAGCCACTGGTCTATTTGACCTTCAGGCAGTATTGAAAAACTATTATCTATTTTGGATTTTTCAGGAAATCTTTTTAAAAATCTCAAAAATACGCTGTGAAATGTTCCTATATAGCTGTTATCAAGGAATATAAGCTGTCTGTGGAGACGGACTTTTTCTTCTTTGTTTAGTGAGTTCTCAGACAGTAGTTCTTTTATCCTGTTGGCTATTCTTTCTTTTATCTCTGTGGCTGCCTTTTCTGAGAATGTGAGAATAAGCATATCTTTTAAGGGTATATCCTCATTTAAAACCTTGTCTATTACAAGCTCAACAAGTTTGTGTGTCTTTCCTGTTCCTGCTGATGCTATGTAGTTTATATTAGGCATCTTACTGCTCCTGTATATTGTCTTTCAGGCAAAATGTGTGGTAAGGGCAATACCTACATTCATCATTTTGTTCAGGATGGAATTTTTTATTGAAAAGCTGATTTACCATCTCATCCAGATACTCTTCAAGGGCAGTAAAATCAAGATTTTCTCCAAAGTAAAAATATCTTTTTTGGGGGTCATTTATGGCAAATATTGCCACATTTTTAATCTGTTTGCCTTCCTGTTCAAGAAGTTTTTTGTATATGAGCAGCTGGATGTATTTTTTCTTCAGCTCTTTTTCAAAGGTTTTGTGTAATTCTTTTACATTACCGGTTTTATAATCTGCTATGTAATAAAAGCCTTCAGGGTCTTTTTCTGCCCTGTCTATTCTGCCTTTGAATATTCCATTTGATAACTCTTTTTCAAGGAGGTTTAAATCTATTTTGATACCCTTTTTTTTCATTCTGAGTTCATCTTTTTTAATAAAATCTATGGTCTTTTCTTTTAAAAGCTTTATTCTGGTGTATTCCACAGGAATATAGGCAGGAATTAGAAATCTTTTTTGTTTTTCAAATAATTCCTCAAACTCTTTTTCAATCTGTTGGGTGGTAATTTGTCCCTTATAATACCTGTATAAAATATCATGTATGAACTTCCCTGTCTCATAGGCAGGAATTTGTCTTCTGTCAATTTCTTCCTGAGCTACCCCAATAATCACATCCCAGAAGTATTTATATGGGCAGTTTACATAAACAGCAAAGCCTGTCGGGGAAATAGGCTTTTTTATATTTACAAAGTCATAAATAAAATTTTCCTTTGTAAATTCATAACTTACAGGGCTTGCCAGCTTATCCCCGTTGTGTAAAACAAAATCAGTGTATAAAACAGGTTGAACTTGGATTTTTTCAGGTTCTTTTTCTGTTATTCTAATCACTTCATTTACAAAAACAGATGGGTATAGGCTTCTTTTTTCTGTATCTGTAGCAGTGTAAAACAGCTTAATCTGTTTGCCTTTGTCCAGTATTGCTGCAAAATTTGCAAGTTCCTGCATAAGCACATGAAAGGGATAATCCATTCCCAGCTCTGAAGCAGTAGCAAGGATTTCTTCACGGAGTGGTGAAGGATAAACTCCAGAATTCAGGTTCAGAAAATATATATATTCAAAATTATTTCCCTCGGCAGCTGAAGGGGTAAGAACAGAAACAAAATCTCCTGTTTTGCGGTTTTCTTTATTTTCCTGATTGAAAAAAGTTTCTACTATAGAAACAAATTCCTTATAGGATATTTCTGAGAAAAACTCAGAGTAAATTCTGTTTTCCAGTAAGAACTCAAAAATATTTTCGAGGAATTCTTTGCATTTTCCACAGGTTATATATCTGTCCTTTATCTCTTCAAAATATTTTACAAACTCTTTTATACTTGCCTGTTCTGGCAGCAAGTTTAAAATCCTGAGGAGTTCTTTTAAAGGGGAATTATCTCCTTCAAAAACAAAACTCTCCCAGTCCTGATAGCTACTTAGATTATTTTCCTGAAGAATTTTCAGATATAAGCTGTCTAAATCTGGTAAATTCAGAAGTTCAGGGGATAAAACCTTTAACACACTTTCCTTTGAGAATTCCTGAAGTTTAATTTGAAAAATCCCAAAAAGACGGCTGTAAATCGGGTCATCTAAAAATCTGTTTTCTTCAAACAGATAATATGGAATGTTATATTTTCGGAAAGTTTCCTTTAGCTGAGGTATATATTTCTGGATATCTGGAATTATAACTCCTATTTGATGGGGTTGTACTCCATCAAGTAATTTATCAACAATATCTATCGCAACATATTCAACCTCTTCTTCTATGCCTGTTGCCTGATATACCTGTAAATCAGGATTTTTTACAGGTAAATCCTCATAGAAAAATCTATATATATATTTGCCTGTTTTTACATTTGGGTTATCTGTTTTTTCTATCTCAGGTGGAGTTTCTGATAATTCTTCATAAAAGGCTCTTAGGGTTTTAAAATGGTCGTGGTTTTCATAATATCCGCTATCAAAGAAAAATGGCAAAAATACAAATATTTCTTTAGAAAGTTTCTTAAGCTTTTTGAATAATTTCTGATGAATAGGGGCAACTGATTTAATACCAATTATAAACAGATAATCAGTCTGAAAATTGGTGCCTTTTGATGTTGCAATCTTATGTGTGTCTTCCCTGTCTATAATCTCTTTTCCTGTTAGATTTATATAATCCTGAACTATTTTTCTGACTACAGGATTATTTATTTTTTCTGGAGTTATTTCATACTCTTTAATCTGCTGGGTTAACAGACCGTATTCCTCAACAAGTCCTTCCAGCTCAAAACCATTATCAAACATAATTTTTTTTAATATCAACTGCTTTTCAAAATTCTGAATAGGCTCTACTTCTGCAATTTCCTTTGCTATATCAATGGGGGTGTAAAATTTTGCATTGACCAGTATGTCTGCCTTATCTGTTAGATACTCCTTGAAAGCCTGTTTCATCTGGTTTGAGTGGACTATAAATGTAAGTTTGCTTCCCGGCTGGTTTTTATTTATCTGAATGATAATTTCAGAGAGTTTTTCTTTCAGATAAGAATAGCTTCCACAGAAAAATCTTTCTTTCATAATACCTGAATATCCCCTTCAAGACTTTTTATAAATTCCATATCAGGAAACAGGTATGTTTCATATAGAAGGTGCTTATTTATGTAAGCAAACAGTAATGCTGTTGCTTTTACATCTTCTGCACAGTATCTTGCAATTTTTTCCAGCTCTCCATTATCAAAATAATCCTGAACTTTAGAACCATCTCCCTCCTGCTTAACAGGAATACCACACAGATAACACAGGTTTTTCAGAGATATTTTTTTATTAAAAATATCAATTGGGATATCTATATGGAACTTTGTATGGTGCATAGTATATCTGGGATAATCATTTTCCCATTTATCAAATCTATCCAGATATGTGCTTATGATAAATTTTTTGTAGTCTGGAAAATCCGGTATATATTTCAGGCTTCTTAGTTTTATTACAGGCAGGTCAAAATCCTTCCCATTCACAGTAATAAGCACAGGAAAACGGGAAATGGCTTTTTTCCTGTCCCCATTTTGAGTTTTATAAACTCCGAAGGAATGAGCTTTCAGATAATACTCCCAGAAAAGCTCTAATAATCTTTTTTCATCTTCTGATGCGAAACTTTTAAAAATAGTGTCCCCATCAGGCATTTTGATACTCATTATACTAACTGCAACAATACGATGATAAGGATGGGGGATAAAATAATTTTCATCTTCTTCCAGTTTTTTCAGGATTTTTTCGTCCTGAATATCATCTATCATCTGGGTATCTCTTATGGTTTCAATATCAAGGATAAGAAAGTTTGTAAAATCCTTGGAATAATCTTTTCTGCGATTTTGTATCTTTTCCCTGCCCCAGAGATTATTCTGACCCTCCATAACACCCTCTACAAATATTTGTTTCTAATAATTATAAACTTCGGGCAGAGAAAAATCTGACATTACAGATTTTCTTTCAATGTAAGGATAAGACCTCTAAGGATTATCTCAAAAAATGTTAAATGCTGAAAAAGCATCTCCTGAATGCTGACATGAAAGCTATTAAAATTATCAAATTTCATTCCTGTATATATTTTATTAAGCTCATCATAGATATCTATAACATTAGCCTTGAAATCCCCTGATATTAATTCTGAAAATAAACAGTCCTCACTTTCTGTTTTTGCTTCAAAATTTTTGAAAATTATTTCAAAATCCCTTATAAATCTGTCTGTTTCTTTCCAGATATCAATTGTATAGTGAACTTTATTTTCTATTCTATTTAAAGCATCAAATAACCTTTCTGTTAAATCATTTGAGAAACAAAGAAAAAGCAACGAGTTATAATCAGCACAGCTTTTATATGTTTTTAAAAATAACCTTAAAAGAGTTTTTCTGTCTGTTGTATCAGTATAAGTTATAAGAGAAAGCATATTTTTATAAAAATTCTCCCCTGTATCAATAGTCTGATTTATCAATTTATCCACATGCGAAAGCACGGTTCCTCCCCCAAAGATATATATCAATATTATTATAACTTAAAATCTGTAATATATTACTTTTTCTTTATCATATCATACAGATTAAGGGCTGAAATCCAGACTATTACAGCCCCGGCTATGACAGGGAGAAGGCTCTGGAGGAATTTTCCAACCACTAAGGTTTCATCTTGATATTGAAAGGCGGAGAAAACTCCGCCAATGTTGTTAAAAATTGCATAAAGTCCAACTATAATCCCAAAAATCAGTAATATGTAAACCATTTATTATTCCTGCTTTTCCTCTTTGAGTTTTGGTTTAATAGCTCTCACGACTTTATCACCTTCTATTTTTATAAGTTGTTCTCCCATTGCTGTTCTTTTGGCAACTGGTATTGTGTTTTCATCTATTTTAAGCTTCAGGATACGACCTTTTTCTGTAGAAAGTAGAAGGTTATCCCCAATATTTACACTGGTAGCAACTGATAAGGCATCATCTTTAGAAAGCTTGACTGCCATAAGTCCCTTCTGGGCTCTTTTTTTCAGTTTTCCTTCTTTTGTGTAAAACTCCTCTTTTCTAACAAGCTTAGTATATCCTTTTTCTGTTATTGTCAGGACATATTCCTCGCTGTTTATTAAAAATCCGCCTCTTACTTCATCCCCTTCATCTAAGTCTATGGCTTCTACACCTTTTGCTTTATCCCCTGTTACCCTTACCTGAGACCTGTCAAACATAAGCAGGTCGCCCTTTCTGGTATAAACTGCTATTGCTGATGGATGGTCATCTGAGAATGCCTGAACTACTTCATCATCTTCCGTTAAAGGAATAATCAGATGGTTCTGGGATTTATAGAATATATCTTCATAAGACATTCTCTTAATTATTCCTTTTTTAGTCAGGATAAACAGTCTGTCTTCATCTCCCTCACCTTTAAATGAAGTTCCGACTATTTCCCCTTCTTCAATATTTATCTTTCCTTCTCCTTTTGGAAGGTCTGCAACAAGGCTCCAGTAAGCTCTGCCTTTGTTTGTTATAAAGGCTATAGGAGTTGAGCTTTTTACTTCCTGTATGGAAATAAGTTTTTCTCCAGGGGCTACAGATGTAATAACTTCGCTTAGGACTTTTTGGTAAACTTCTTCTTTTGTTTCTGTCTCATCAAATTTTCTGTTTATTATTCTTCCTGAGCTGAGAACTGCCAGTATGAAATCCTCATCAAATGTGAGCTGCTCTCCTTTTTCTTCCATAACCATTGTTTTTCTTTCATCACCAAACTTTTCAAGCAGCTCATCCATCTCTTGAATGAATACTTTTATTTTTTCTTCTTCTGAGGAGAGAATTCTTTGATATTCCTCTATTTTCAGCCTTAGTTCATCAGCTTCCTGATATAGCTTATCTCCTTCCAGTGCTGTAAATCTGGAAAGTCTCATATCCAGAATAGCCTGTGATTGTGCATCAGAAAGACCAAATTCTGCCTTTAGCTGTTCTTTTGCAGAGGATACATCTTTTGAGCCTCTGACTATTTCAATAACTCTGTCTGCATTTTCAAGGGCTTTAAGCAGACCTTCTACTATATGAAGTCTTTTTTCTGCTTTTTCAAGTTCATAAAGGGTTCTTCTGGTTATAACTTCTATTCTATGTTTAATAAACTCCCAGAGTATCCCTTTCAGGTCTAATGTTTTTGGCTGTTTTCCTACCAGAACGGTAAAGTTTATAGGTATTGATTTTTGGAGCTGTGTTCTTCTGTATAGTTTTTTAAGAACTTTTTCAGGGTCGGCTTCCCTTTTCAGCTCAACAATTATTCTGATACCGTCCCTGTCTGATTCATCTCTAAGGTCTGATATTCCTTTTTCCTGTCCTTTTCTAACAAGCTCTGCAATTCTTTTTATGAACTCAACTTTGTTTACCTGATATGGTATTTCATAAATGATTATTCTGTGTCTATTCCCTGGAAGTTTTTCTATTCTGGCTTTTCCTTTTACTGTTACTGAGCCTCTACCATCTTGATAAATCTTAATTATTTCTTCTTTTGGTGTGATTAGAACGCCACCTGTTGGGAAATCAGGTCCCTTTATAAACTGGCAAAGTTCTTCAACTGTTGCATTTGGAAACTCAGCCAAGTATTTGAGGGCTTCTGCAACTTCTGTAAAGTTGTGGGGTGGAATATTTGTTGAAAGCCCTACAGCAATACCTGCTGCACCATTACATATCAGATTTGGGAATTTTGCAGGGAGAACCTCCGGCTCCATTAAAGAGGCATCAAAATTTTCTTTCATATCAACAGTGTTTTTATCTATATCAGCAAGCATTTCCATTGCAAGCTTTGTAAGACGGGCTTCAGTGTTATGGTTGATTATTCCATTCCCAACAAAAGAATGACACTGGCTATTTACCCTGATTGAGTAAACAACTTTTTCCCCTGTTTCTTCTACAGTTTTAACCTTTGCAAAGTAATATCTGTTTTCAAGAAGTTCTTTATAAAGGGCTAAATCCTCTTCATCAAGTATTGTTTCAAGTTTTTCCCAGTATTTTTCAATCTTTGGATATCTATCTATATTGTGTTTTGAGAGCCATTCATTAAAACCTTTCCCTCTATATTTTCTTCTAATATACTCGGCTATAAAAGGGATAAAATCTGTTTTGCTATTTGCTGTTTCTTTTGCGTCTAACTCTTCTAAAAGTCTTTCTAATTTTTGCTGTTTTGTGCCTAAAAATCCTATTTTTTCTTTAAACAGTTTTACATTTTCATAACCTGAGATGATAAGTCTAAAGTTTTGCTTATCTCTGTGAATTCTTGAAATAATTCCAAAGTTCAGGAGTAAAACCTGTAGTTGTTTTAAGAGTTTTTTGCTTTTAGAGGTATAAGAAATAGCAACAGTCCCTTTTCCTTTATAAACAGAGCCGTCCCCTTCAAATAAAGCTTTGAGAAATGCTTTCTGCACTTTCTTTGAAGACCTTAAAACTGTATACGGCACTTCTTTATCTGCTGATTTTTTTTCAAAACCTTTTTCCTTTATGTCTTCAATAACCTCTTTTTGATGAACTTGATATTCAATCAGTGTTTTTCCACTTTTGAGTTTTTTTTCATACCTACAACCCACCGTTCCATAGCTGCCAACAAGGGCTGTTTCAAACTGCTTTGCAAAATCCTCATCTGTGTTATTAAATCCTACTCTGCTGTCTGAGATATATCCTTCAGAAACAAGAGAACCAAGTAAAATAGCCTCTTCCTCTGTAAGTAAATCCTCAGTAGGCTCTATATCATTTAATCTACTGACTATCACATAATCACCAGGTTTTATCTGGTCAAGGGTTTTCCATTTATAGACAGGCTTACCATTTTCGTCTGTAGTCCATGTTAAAACAGGATGGTTAAAGCTCCCTTCTACTTCGTAGCCTTCTTCTGTTTCTATTTTTATTGTTTTATGCTTTCCACTGTTAAAGAACATATCAGAGCTGTTTATTTTCCTGTTTAAAGACTGGACTTTTATATCTACTGGATTATCTGAGTTTTCTTTGCTGTCAGGAACTATATCTTTTATTTTTATAAGACCTTTATCTGTGTGGATTAATGTATCCCCAACAACGCAGTATCTCATAGCAGCTGGTGGGTCACCATCTATAGAACCGAAGTTACCCTGACCTTGAATAAGAGGATATCTAAGGGTAAAATCCTGAGCCATTCTAACAAGGGCATCGTAAACAGATGTATCACCGTGTGGGTGGTATTTACCAAGGACTTCCCCTACTACTCTTGCACTCTTTTTATATGGTTTATTTGGATATAATCCCAGTTCATTCATTGCATAAAGAATTCTTCTCTGGACAGGCTTAAGGCCGTCTCTAACGTCTGGTATCGCCCTTCCGACGATAACAGACATTGCGTAATCCAAATAGGCTGACTTTACTTCCTCTTCAATAGGTTGCTTAATAATTTCTGACATTTAAAAACCCCTTCAAATATTGATTAAAACAATATTTTACCATATTTACAGGGGGATTTCCTTACGGGAATTTATTGG
>JALWLQ010000185.1 GCA_027084095.1 Persephonella sp. | reverse complement strand
TCTATCTGATTGATATCAATTTTCATTATTTGTAATTGCTGGAGACATCTATCACATACAGGTTGTCCATCTTTTCCAACGGATACGTCATAAATCCAGCATCTTGGACATTTTTCTCCTTCTGCCTGTTTAACAGCCACAACAGCGTCTTTAACACTTTCCCCTTCAATTACCACTTCACCCTCAGGTTTTTCAGATAGTTCAATCTGGGACACAGTAAAGAAAAATTTAATCCAATCTATTCTCTCTTCAACAAGTTTTTCATAGTGTTCTGGAAGCTTAAGAATTACTTTTGCCTCATAAGGATGTCTGATAATATCTTTTTTACGGGCTTCTTCAAGGGCTTTCAGCACATCATCCCTGATTTTCAACAGGTCTGAATAGGTATTTTCAAGTTCCTGATTTATCAGACTTTCATTTACAAGGGGCATTTCCTCAAGATGAATACTTTCTTTTGCTGTTTTATCAAACTCTCTAACATGGTTCCAAACTTCTTCCATAGTAAAGGATAAAATTGGTGCAAGTAGTTTGGCAAGTGATGTAAGCATTATATAAAGTGTTGTCTGGGCAGATTTTCTTTCAATTGTATCCGGTGCATATACATATAGCCTGTCCTTTAGGATATCCAGATATATAGCTGACAGGTCAACAATCATAAATTTCTTTATCTCATGGTATATTCTGTGAAATCTATGGTTCTGGTAAGAGCTATGGGCTATATCAATTAATCTCTGGAGTTTAGACAGCATCCATCTGTCTATCTCAAGCATGTCTTCGTATTTAACAATATCCGTTTCAGGATTAAAATCATAAAGGTTTCCAAGAAAATATCTAAATGTATTTCTAATTTTTCTGTAGTCATCTGCTATAGCTTTTAGCAGGTTCATTCCGATTTTTATATCTTCTGTGTAATCCTCAGAAACAACCCATAGCCTTATGATGTCAGCTCCATACATCTTTATGACTTTCTCAGGGGCTATCACGTTTCCAAGGGATTTTGACATCTTACGGCCTTTTTCATCAAGGATAAATCCGTGGGTTAAAACGCTGTCATAAGGGGCTCTGTCGTAAGATGCCACACCTTCAAGGAGTGAAGACTGGAACCAGCCTCTATGCTGGTCTGAACCTTCAAGATACATATCAGCAGGCCATCTAAGCTCTTCCCAGAAACCAGTTTTCAGCACCGAAGCATGGGACACCCCTGAGTCAAACCATACATCAAGGATATCCTCTTCTTTTTTAAACTCTGTGCCTCCACATTTTGGACATTTATATCCTTCTGGGAGTAATTCCTTTGCATCTTTTTCAAACCATATATCAGCACCGTATTCATAGTTTTCAACAAGCTTTGCAACATGCTCAAAAACTTCTTCCTCTTCCACTATGTAGTCGCAGTTTTCACAGTAGAAAACAGCTATCGGCACTCCCCAGCTTCTCTGTCTTGATATACACCAGTCTGGCCTGTTTTCCACCATTGATTTTATTCTGTTTTCTCCCCAGTGGGGTATCCATTTAACCCTTTCTATCTCTTTAATAGCCTCTCCTCTAAGGGTATTTCCATTTTCTAAAACAGCATCCATAGCTATAAACCACTGGGGTGTAGCCCTGAAAATAACAGGATTTTTACATCTCCAGCAGTGTGGGTATGAGTGTTTTATTGTTTCATGGTGAAGTAGTGCTCCAACCTCTTTAAGCTTTTCTATAATAGGCTCATTGGCATCAAAAACCCTTAATCCCTGTATAAACTCAGGAGCTTCCTTCGTAAACCTTCCCTCATCATCAACAGGGGCAAAAGGCTCAACTCCGTATCTCTGTCCTATCACATAGTCTTCCTGACCATGCCCAGGAGCCATATGAACAAGCCCTGTTCCTGTTCCAAGCTCAACAAACTCAGAAAGGTATATCTTTGAAACCCTGTCTATAAACGGATGTTTATACTCTAAAAACTCAAGCTCTCTACCTTTTACCTCTTTTATAACATTCCCTTCTATTCCTGTTTTTTCCTTAAAGCTTTCCAGGAGTTCTTTTGCAACTATGAAAACCTTTTCCCCTGCATCAAGGAAAACATAATCAAACTCAGGATTGACCATAACTCCAAGGTTTGCAGGAAGTGTCCATGGGGTTGTTGTCCATATCACAGCATAGGTTTTTTTCTGTATATCAAACGGCGGTTCAACAAGCTCAAAAGCAACATAAACAGATGGGTCTTTTTTATCTGCGTATTCAACCTCAGCCTCAGCCTCAGCTGTTTTGTCATATATACACCAGTAAACAGGCTTTTTACCTCTGTAAGCTATTCCTCTTTTAAATATCTTTCCAAGCTCTCTAATCTCCTGAGCCTGATAAGAAGGTCTCATTGTAAGGTATGGCTTTTCCCAGTTTCCAATAATTCCAAGCCTTTTAAATTCTTCTTTTTGTATCTCAACATATTTTGCTGCGTATTCTCTGCATAATCTTCTAAACTCTGCTTTGGAAAGGTCTTCCTTTCTTTTTTTCTCTTTTTTCAGCTGTTTTTCAACCTGCTGCTCAATAGGAAGACCATGGCAGTCCCAACCAGGAACAAAAGGAGCGTCTTTACCCAGCATAGATTGGTATTTAACAAGAATGTCCTTTAGAACCTTGTTAAGTGCATGTCCCAGATGAATATTACCATTGGCGTAAGGGGGTCCATCATGGAGTATATACTTGTCCCTTCCTTTTCTTTCCTCCCTTAATCTTTTATATAAATTAATCTCATCCCATTTTTTTATAAATTCAGGTTCTCTATTTGGTAAATTCCCTTTCATTGGAAATGATGTTTTAGGCAGGTTAAGGGTGTCTTTCCAGTCCAAGATTTAAACCTCCAGCAAAAGTATTCAAGAATAAATATTTTATCATGTCAGGGGAATTACGAATAAGGCAAATTAATGAAGTATAATTTAATAATGAAATCTTTCGTAGAAGAGGTGAGAAATTGAAAAAGATATTTTTATTTTTTTCTATGGTTTTCTTTTTTTCGGTAGCTCACTCACAACCCCAGCTTAATTCCACAGAAAACTTTTCCATAATTGATGAGATTAACGATGATAGCTGGATGGATAAATATTTCCTCGTTAAGAGATTTAATTTCCTGCCTGTAATCCGTGATTACAGAGATGAGCTGGGTCTTACAGATGAACAGCTAAAAATCATAAATCAGTTCTATAAAAAGTATTACAAAAAAATGGTAGATATAGCCAAAAAAATTCAAGAGAAAGAAAAAAAACTTGAAAGTTTAGTGCTAAATGGAGGAAGCCCAGAAAAAATTAAAAAGCTTGTGGTTGATATTGCAAAACTAAAAGCAGAACTCACAGTTTATAATATTAAAGAAGTCAGAACATTGCAAAGTGCAATGACCAAAGAGCAGTTTAAAAAACTACTTGATTTATCAGGTCAGGATATGATTTAACCATGAGATATCTGTATCTCCTGATTTTATTTTTATACTCAACAGGTTTTGGTCTAACCCTTGATGAAGCAATCAGATTGGCGTTGAACAATCATCCATATCTAAAAGAGCAGTATCACTATCTAAAAGCCTCAGAATTTGATTACAAATACAGCTGGGGAAATTTTTCTCCAACTGTAAGTTTCAATTTTGACTATACGAAATTTAGAGGGTTATCTGGTGTAGATAGTTTTAGCAGAAGTCGTTCAGTTAAATTTTCCTGGATTTTGTATAACTCAGGAACTAATATACTGGGACTTTTAAAAAGTAAAGAAACTTTATACTCAGTAAAGCAAAACTATAACGAAAAAGTATTAGATATTATCTATAATGTGAAAAAATCTTATTATGAGACCATTGCCAAGAAACAGATATACAAAGTTCGGCAAATCCAGCTAAAAGCAGCCCAGAAAAATCTTGAACTGGCACAAAAAAAACTTGAGCTGGGATTATCAACCCGGGCAGATTATCTTCAGGCAAAAGTAAGGGTTGAAAATGTGAAATATTCCCTTATTACTGCTGAGGTTGAATATAGAAAATCCCTTGCTAATCTTAATAGCTTGATAGGCTATCCTCTTGATACACAATTAGAACTCACCTATTCAATTTTGCAAAAATTTGAGGTTTATGGTATTCCTGATTTTAGATTTATTAAAGAGCTTGCTTTTAAGAAAAGACCTATATTTCAGCAATACTACCATGAAATAAAAAAGGCACAGTATATAACGAAGGAAAAACTTTTTAGTTTTACACCTGTCATCTCAGTATCATATTCTTTAAATAAAGATTATTACTCATATTCCGGAACGGATTACTATAATGCCTTTAGTTTAGGACTTAGTTGGACTATATTTGAAGGCCTCAAAAGATATCATGCCTATCTTTCGGCAAAAGAAAATGAAATAGCCCAGAAGGAAAAATTACGAGATTTAAGAAGAAATATAACATTAAACCTTTTTAAGTACTATATGGACTTAAAGGCTGCATATAAAAACATAAATGTTGCAAAAAGTTTACTCAAAGAAGCTGAATATAATTACAGGCAAGCAATAGGTGAATACAAAGCAGGAAAAGGAGATATTATATCTTTGCTGACAGCAGAAAGTTCACTGGCTAATGCCCGTGAAAAACTTATAGGTTCACTTCTTACCATGGCACTTACCAAAGCAATGTTAGAGCGGGAGATAGGGGTTGTTGATTTATCTAAGGAGGAACAATTCCAATGAAAAAATTTTTGATTATCAGCCTTATAGTTCTTATTCCTATTGTAGCTGGTATTTACTATTACAATAAGCAAAAAGAACAACAACAGCAGATAAAAGTCTATAAAACTGCAAAAGTAAAGAGAGGCAAAATCCAGAATATAATAAATGCCACAGCCATTGTAAAAACCAGAGTTAACGCATACCTGAAAATAGGAACCCGTGCCACAGGTAAAGTAGAGAAGATGTTTGTTGAGATAGGAGATTATGTCAAAAAAGGTCAATTAATTGCTGTAATAGACCAGAGGGAATATAAAAAAGATGTGGAAGCCCTTAAATATCAACTTAAGGAGGCTCAAAAAAAATTACAAAAAGTTTTACAAATATACCCTGTAAGAATAAAAGAAGCCGAGAAAAATCTATCTGTTGCCCAGGCAGAATACGAATATGCAAAGTGGAACTATTCACGGGAAAAACAGTTGTTAAAAGAGGGATTTACCACCCAAGAAAGTTATGAAAGAGCCCAAAAAGAGCTAAAAGCCAAAAAAGCCCAGCTTGAGCTGGCAAAAGCAACTGTAGAAAAATTAAAAGTAGAATACAAAAATGAAAAAGCCATAGCAGAAGAAAACATAAAAGTTATAGAAAAGCAGTTAGAAAAAGCAAAAATCAGATTATCCTATACAGAAATATACTCTCCAATAGATGGAATAGTCTCAAAAGTTGTAGCCCGTGAAGGAGAAACCCTTGTTGCAGGCCTGCAGGCAGGGGAACTGGTTACGATACTCAAACCAGACAAACTGGAAATACAGATTTTTGTAGATGAAACAGACATAGGAAAGGTAAAACCTGGACAAAAAGTTATCTATTATGTTGATGCCTATCCAGACAAATTTTTCCACGGAAAAATAACACAGATTTACCCTGAGCCAATCGTAAAACAGAATATAGTTTATTACCTTGCAATAGTCCCAGTAAAAAGAGAATATGCAATCTATCTAAGACCTGAGATGACAGTTTATACAAAAATAATAGCCGGAGAGAAAGATAACGCCTTAATTATCCCAAACTCAGCAATCAGATATGAAAAAGGAAAACAGTATGTCTATGTAATACAAAACGGCAAACCTGTAAAAAGATACATAAAAACAGGCTGGATAGGAGAAAGATATACCGAAGTAATAGAGGGATTAAAAGAGGGTGAAGAAATAGCAGTTAAATTCTCAGCACCTGTTAAAACAAAGGTCTTCAAATGAAAGAAATAATTAGACTGGAAAACCTAAATAAAATATACGAAACAGCAGGTATAAAAACCCATGCTTTAAAGGATATAAATCTAACCATATACGAAGGTGAATTTGTTGCCATTATGGGTGCTTCAGGTTCAGGTAAAACAACCCTTATGAATATAATTGGATGCCTTGATACTCCCACCTCTGGTAAATATTACTTAATGGGCAAAGATGTATCTACCCTTGATGATGACCATCTTTCTGAAATTAGAAATCAGTATATCGGATTTGTTTTTCAGCAGTTTTTCCTGATACCCTATCTTACCGCTTATGAGAATATACTTGTTCCAGTAATATACTCAAAATACAACTTCAAAGAAAAAGAAAAGGAAGCTGAAGAAATACTGGAAAAAATAGGTCTAAAGGACAAAAAAGCTCACAAACCAAACCAGCTATCAGGGGGACAACAGCAAAGAGTGGCCATAGGTAGAGCATTAATAAATAATCCGGAGCTAATTCTGGCAGATGAACCAACAGGAGCACTTGATAGCAAAACTGCACAGGAAATCATGAAAATTTTTGTTGACCTGAACAAATCAGGGAAAACAATAGTTTTAATAACCCACGACCCTAATATAGCCTCTTATGCCACAAGAATAGTCAGAATTTCTGATGGTAAAATAATTAGCTGAAAAATTTTTAAAGGGGAGTTGAATGTTTACAAATATAGGAAAATCAAAATTTATGAAAATAGTTCTTTTCATAACAACATTTGCATTTGTTGGAACTGCCTTTGTAGCTTTGCTTGTTTACAAACTTTCAGGAAATATTCAAGGAGTAGCTGAGATAAATGGTAGAACAATACCTATTGCAGAATACTATTATTATCTCAACCTCCTTACTCGAGAGGCAGAAGCACAAGGAATAGAACCAGACAAAAAAGCCCTTAGAATAGAAGCGTTAAAAAATGCTATAGACCAGGAATTACTTTATCAAGAAGCCCAAAAGGAAGGTGTTGAAGCCACAGATGAAGAGGTAAAGCAGTATTTACTTGATATTCCTGCTTTTCAGGAAGAAGGCAAATTCTCCAAAGAAAAATATTTTACATTTTTGTCAAACATAAATTTATCTCCCCAGATGTTTGAACAGATTTTGAAAAAAGAACTTTCTATTAGACATCTCCTTGCTATCCATAGAGTTAGTTTTTATATATCAGAAGATGAGTTAAACACATTTGTAAAGAAACAGCTATCCAGAATTTCAGGAAAAGTAGCCATAATAACTCCCGCAGTAGAGAATCCAACCCAGCAGGAAATAGAAGAATACTACAAACAAAACCTGAAAGAATTTGCCGGTAAAAAGGGAAAATTAATAACAGTTTACAAAATTGACAAAACCCTGAAAGACGCAGATAAAAAAGCCCAAAAATTATTCCTGAGCCTGAAAAACAACCAGCAACCATCCCAGGAAGAAGGAATTCAAAAAATATTTTCAGGAGAAATTTACGACAAAAATGTGAACCTTCCTGAAAAGGTAAAAGAAGAGCTTGACAAACTTTCTAAACAAAAACCAATATTACTTGTATCTACAGACAAAGCCTATTATCTAATAAAATTCGAAAAAGAAGTTTCAGAACCAATTCCCCTTGAAAAAGTCAAAGAAAAAGTTATTGCAAGCATAAAAAATAAAAAGCTTGCAGAAAAAACAGAGGAATTATACAAAGCCGTATCAAAAGAGACTAAAACTATAAAAGACCTGAAATCATTATCAGAAAAATATCATGCAGAAATAAAAGAAATAAAAAATCAGCCTGCTCAAAGTATAGCTATGGAATATGGTATCCCATTAGATAAAATTTCACTTTTAACAAAAGCAAAACCCGGCCAGATTATAGAACCATTTAAAACATCTACAGGGATTGTTGTAATTCAAATTGAGAAAATTTCACAGCCTGAAAATAAAGCAAAAGAAGATATGCTTAATCTTATGAAACCAATCCTAACAAATACAAAATATCAGACGATAATTAGAATGTTCATAGATAAACTTCAAGAAGAGGCGGAAATAAAAATTAATAAAAGGATTATCCAATAAATGCAGCAAACTCCATACGCTTATGATTTTTTATGGAACCAGATAGAATTAGGCTTCCAAGAAATAAGGAAGCCTGCTTATCGTAAGCTTGTAGAACAATTTTTATTTGACCCTGAGATACGAAAAAAGGTTGAAAAACTTCCTGATAAGACAGGAAGGAAATATGAAGGAGGACTACTTGAAAAAACAGCCTCCGTCTTATCTTTAGCTTTGTGTATGTATGATAATTATCCAGAAATCGACATAGACCTGATATTAACTGGTATAATATTATCATTGTTGTGTAAGGCATTTTCTAAAAAGGAATGTTCTTACAGATTAAAATCATATCCCGATATCATGCCTTTTATTTTTAAAAAGAATAGGAAAAAACCATCTCTGGAACTCACTATATTTGACAGTATCCAGAGGCTTGATAACAGGATAATCCTAAAATTGATGGCGCAGCGGGAGCGATGGGGTGGGAAAAAATAAAGTGAGGTGATATTTATGGTTCCAGAAGAAAGGAAGTTGTTTGATAACGGTACCCATCAAAACATTCTTCTTGAAGATTACGGCCATGGCGAAATGGTTCAAGCCAATGTTCACTTTATAGTAGATAATAATCAAGGTATCATTCTTGACCCGGGGGGACATAAAGTATTTAAACATCTTCTTTCTGAATTAGGAGGTTTAATAGGAGTTGACAATCTCAAGTATATTTTCTTATCCCATCAAGACCCTGATATAGTTGCAGCCATAAACGGCTGGCTTATGACAACCAAGGCTACAGCACTATGTTCTGACCTATGGATAAGATTTATACCCCACTTTGGAGTTGACCGGTTGGTTGTTAACCGTATAAAAGGTATAGGAGACAGGGGAACAATTATAAAATTAGGCAATTCAGAACTTTATATACTTCCAGCCCATTTTATGCATGCACCTGGAAATCTCCAGATATATGACCCTGTTTCCAAAATTTTATATTCTGGCGACCTTGGAGCCTCACTGGGACAGGATTATCTATATGCTCCAAATTTTGAAGAGCATATCAAATATATGGAAGGCTTCCACAGAAGGTATATTCCCACATCCAAAGTTTTAAAAGCCTGGGTAAAAATGGCAAGACAGCTTGATATTGAAATGATAGCTCCACAACACGGAGCAATAATGAAAGGCAAAGATATGGTTAACAAATTTTTTGACTGGCTTGAAAATTTAGAATGCGGTATAGATATTATGGAAGATGTTTATCAAATTCCGCAGGAACATTTTGAAGGATAAAATTGGTTGAACATTATCCGGTTTTACATAGAGAGATATCAAATTTTTTCGAAAATATAAAAGGAAAATATATAGTTGACGCAACAGTAGGAGGAGGGGGTCATTCCTTTTTACTCCTGAAATCTCTGCCGGATATTAATATAATTGGTCTTGATAAAGATGAATATGCTCTAAAAAAAGCAGATGAAAAATTATCCCCGTTCAAAGGCAGATATACACTTGTTAAAAGCTCCTTCAAAGATTTAGACAAAGTTCTTGACCAGCTTGGCATTCCTGAAGTCAGCGGCTTTTTATTTGACCTTGGGGTTTCAATGTTTCAGCTGAAAAACGAAAGAGGTTTTTCTTTCCAGCGGGAAGAACCACTTGATATGCGAATGGATACCTCTCAACACCTGACGGCCTATCAGGTTGTCAATCAATATCCAAAGGATTTACTTGAAAAAATAATTTTTGAGTATGGAGAGGAAAAATTTGCCAGAAAAATTGCAAAAAATATAGTTGAATACAGAAAGAAAAAACCAATAGAAACCACAAAAGAACTGGCAGATATCATATACAAAACATATCCCCCTCCTTTACGCCGAAAAAGAATACATCCTGCCACAAAAACATTTCAGGCAATAAGGATAGAAGTAAACAACGAACTAAATGAAATTAAAGAAGGAGTTACAAAAGCAATAGACAGAACACAAAAAGATGGAATTATAGCAGTTATCTCATTTCATTCCCTTGAAGACAGAATTATAAAAAATATCTTTAGGGAAGCTAAAAAATTAAAGAAAGTAGAAATACTGACGAAAAAACCTATTACACCGGGAGAGGAGGAACTCAAAGAAAATCCTCCCTCACGTAGTGCAAAACTAAGAGTTGCGAAAAGGGTCTAATCATGAGGGAGTTGGTAATAGAATTAAAAAAAGATTTAAGCTATGTAAAAAAATATACATACTTTTGGGGGTTCATACTATTTATGGCTGCTGC
>JALWLQ010000184.1 GCA_027084095.1 Persephonella sp. | reverse complement strand
TTGACATTAGGCACCTGTATTGATATATTATTTAATCCATCCAGCGTTCCCGAGTAGCTCAGCTGGCAGAGCAGGCGGCTGTTAACCGCCGGGTCGGGGGTTCGAATCCCTCCTCGGGAGCCATTTTCTTTATCTATTCACAACCTCAATAATCCATTTTCCTCAAACCTCCAATAATAACCGCTTAAATTCTACTTTGCATAAATACCCTCCTTTTTGTCTTGCCTTTATAATTAATAACAATTACTATTATTGATATAAACTGAATTTTTGGAGGATAGTACAATGAATACAAAAAGATGGATTACAGATTGGTTTCCAGAAAGGTTAAATCTAAAACCTTTAAGACAGAACTGTTCAAGTTCAAATCCTTACGGAGAAGGTCTTAACTATGTAAAGGAGTTTCAGCAGATTGATTATTTCCAGCTAAAGAAAGATTTAGAAAAACTGATGACCACATCTCAGGACTGGTGGCCTGCAGATTTTGGACATTATGGTCCTCTTTTTATAAGACTGGCTTGGCATAGTGCAGGAAGTTACAGGGTTTTTGATGGTAGAGGTGGAGCAAGGTCAGGTTCTATAAGATTTCCTTTGAGAATAGACTGGCCAGACAATATAAATCTGGATAAAGCATTAAGACTTTTATGGCCAATAAAGAAAAAATACGGCAAACAACTATCTTGGGCAGACCTTATTATTCTCGCAGGAAATGTCGCCCTTGAGACTATGGGAGTTAAAACTGTTGGCTTCGCAGGAGGAAGAGAGGATATCTGGGAACCAGATGAGAGTGTAGACTGGGGACCTGAACATGAAATGCTTTCAGGAAAAGAAAGATACAAAGACGGAAAACTTGAAAAACCATATGCAGCTACAGAGATGGGTCTTATTTATGTAAATCCTGAAGGACCTGAAGGAAAACCCGACCCTGTTGCATCAGCAAAACAGATAAGAGAAGCTTTTGGTAGGATGGGGATGAATGATGAGGAAACTGTGGCATTAATTGCAGGTGGACATGCATTTGGAAAGTGTCACGGTGCAGGCCCTGATAAGTATTTAGGCCCTCCTCCAGATGCTGCACCTGTTGAACAACAGGGATTAGGTTGGAAGTATAACTATAAGACAGGGAAAGGAGCTGACACATTTACCTCTGGATTTGAGCTTGTCTGGTCTCTCACACCAACAAGGTTCGGTATATACTTTTTGAAGTTTTTATTTGAGTATGAATGGGAGCTTACAAAAAGCCCTGCAGGAAAGTACCAGTGGGTTGCAAAAGATGCCCCTGAAATGCTTCCAGATGCCCACGACCCCTACAAAAAGCACAAACCTATGATGTTGACTTCTGACCTTGCCCTAAGATTTGACCCTGAATATGAAAAAATCTCAAGATACTTCCTTGAAAATCCAGATGAGTTTGAAAAAGCCTTCGCACTGGCATGGTATAAGCTAACCCACAGAGATATGGGTCCAAAAAGCTGTTATTTTGGGCCAGAAGTTCCAGAGGAAACATATATATGGCAAGACCCTTTGCCTGAAAGAGATTACGAACTGATAGATGAAAAAGATATAAAAGTCCTAAAAGAAAAAATTTTATCCTCAGGATTAGAGGTTCCTGAGCTTGTTTATACAGCATGGACTTCAGCTTCTACATACAGAGATACTGACAGAAGAGGTGGGGCAAACGGCGGAAGAATTCGTTTATCTCCTTTCAAAAATTGGGAAATAAACCGTTCAGAAAAGCTCAAAAAAGTGTTATCCGTTTATGAACAGATAAAAAATGAATTTGATACTGATAAGAAAAAGGTATCAATAGCTGACCTTATAGTTTTAGGTGGCTGTGCAGCCATAGAAAAAGCCGCTGAAGAAGCTGGATTTAAAATAACTGTTCCTTTTAATCCAGGAAGAGTAGACGCAAGACAAGAAGATATAGAGGAAAAATTTTATAAAGCTATAGAACCATTTGCAGACGGATTTATAAACTATATAAAAGACCCTTCAAAAGCAAAAGCCGAAGAACTTTTAGTTGATAAAGCTAATCTGCTTACTTTAACAGTGCCAGAGATGGTGGTTTTAATAGGAGGATTGAGAGTTTTAGGAGCTGTTTATAAATTTGACGGCACAGGTGTGTTAACAGAAAAGGCAGGCACTTTAACAAATGATTTCTTTGTTAACCTTCTTGATATGAATACAGAGTGGAAGCCTGTAGATAAAAACCATTATCTATTTGAAGGACATGACAGAAAGTCAGGTAAGCAAAAATGGAAAGCCTCAAGGGTTGACCTGATAATAGGACACCACAACGAACTTCGTGCTGTAGCTGAGGTTTATGCATCAGATAAAGAAAAATTTATATCTGATTTTATAAAAGCATGGAACAAAGTTATGAACCTTGATAGATTTGATTTAAA
>JALWLQ010000183.1 GCA_027084095.1 Persephonella sp. | reverse complement strand
GGTTTCAAAAATTCTGGTTTTATACTCCATATTCCAAGAACAACAAATGAAAGCAGAATTGAAAGTTTTATTAAAACAATCCAGAATTCAGCTTTCCCAACAGCTTTTGAACCAAAGAAATTTAGCACAGTAAAGAAAGAAACAATTAGAACCTCAACAATACCAATTAGTAGAGGAGTTAATGGAAGATGTACAAGGGCAAGGAAATAGCCTGCAAATGCTTTAGCGAAAAGGGATATAGAAATAACATAACTGAACCACATAAGAATACTTAAAGTTCCCGTAATGGAATTATCTCCTATACCACGGAGAATAAACTCTATTGGACCGGCATTGGATACATAAACAGAGCCTAATTTTGCATAAGAATAAGCAACCGAAAAGGACACGGCAGCTGCAATAGCAAAAGCAATATAAAGATTATTATGACATATCTGGGCACCAACCCCTAAAATAGAAAATATACCAGCACCTATCATGGTGCCTACTGCCATAGAAACGGCTTCCCATAGACCAAGTTTCTGACTGCCTTTATTCATAGTTCACCTTAAGGGGATTTATGAATTATTATAAGGAAAATTAATGAAGATAAGAAGAGGGAAAACTCTTCTTATAGGGATTAGCTATGAACTTCTTCGGTATCAATAATTCTTGCTTCTACAATTCTTCTGTTACACTTTTCGCATCTGGTATCCAAAATACCAACATTGTTAGAAACAAGAATTGTTTCTTTCCCTTCATAGCCACATTTGCATTTGTATGGAACTTCTACAAATCTAATATCAATATCCCTTTCAGTTTTGGCTACTGTCATCAATTATCACCTCCTTTAGTTAGTTTTTATTAACCATAAGAAAAATTATGCCGATATTCTAATTCGTTGATGATTTTTGTCATAAAGAAAAACTTTTTCAGGTGTTAAAAATCTATTTACAAAGAGGATAATTTGGTATATTTTTTATACTTTGGTAAGAAAAAATTTCAGGAGGATTGATGGATTGATAGGATTTGGACCTCATTTAATGGTTGATGGCTATGAGGCCAACTATGAGACACTTGCAAGTGTAGAAGCAATTACAGAGTTTCTGGATAACCTTCCTAAAGAGATAGGAATGACGAAAATAATGCCACCTTACGTATTCAAATATGACGGTGGAGATAAACCTGAGGATTGGGGCGTTTCTGGTTTTGTAATCATTGCAGAAAGTCATATCAGTATTCATACTTTCCCTGAAAAACAATACTTTTCTATTGATATTTTCTCCTGCAAGGAATTTGATATGGATAAAGCTGTTGAAATAATAAAAGAATACTTTGGAACAGACAAACTGGAAATCAGAACAACCAATAGAGGAACAGAGTTTCCAAGGGATATTGGAATTGCTGCTTCAATAACAGGAGCACAAAGAAACAGACTTATATAAAAAAATAGGGGCTTTAGTGCCCCTTTAAGATTTCTTCTATTTCTTCAATATTTTTTGAGCCTTCCCTTAATATCTCTAATCCATTTTTCACTTTCACAATTGTTGAGGGTTTTCCTTCCTGTTTGCCTTTATCCATATATATATCAACTTTATTCCCAAAATACCTAAAGGCCTCCTGAATATCTGACGCAGGTTTTTCTCCTTCTGGATTTGCACTTGGGGCTATAACAGGTAATTTTAATTCTTTAAGGAAGTTAAGTAGTTCTTCATTATCAGGAATTCTAAATGCCAGACTTTTTTGTCCCCTGTGAAGATACTCAAATTTATCCAGTATATCTTCAGGTAAATCTATAACTACTGTTATTCCTTTACTCTCCAGTAATTTTTTTTCTTTAAAGGAAGGTTTTATTCCAAATAGGGCAAGATAATCAACTGAAGGTATAAGAATAATAAATGGTTTTTTTAGATTTCTACCCTTAATCTTATACACTTTGTTAACAGCTTTTTCGTCCAGTGCATTTGCCAAAATACCATAAAGGGTGTCAGTGGGAGCAACAACAACTCCCCCTGATTTAATTATTTTTACAGCTTCAGAAAAGTTTTTTGATATTTTACTCATAGGTATGTTCTTTGGATGGGAACTGCTGATTTTCTACTTCTGAAATAAACTGTTTAAGACTATTTATAAACAGCTCTTTTCCATTTAGATATTTTTTAACAAATTTGGGTGTTCTATCAAAAAATCCCATCATGTCATGGAAAACAAGAACCTGTCCGTCTGTATATTTTCCTGCTCCTATTCCGATTGTTGGAACTTCTACAAATTCTGTGATTTCCTTTGCCAGTTTTTCTGGAACCGCCTCAAGAACTATAGAAAACACTCCAGCCTGTTCTAAAACTTTGGCATCTGCAATTATTTTTTTTGCTTGTTCTTCTGTCCTTCCCTGAACTTTATAACCCCCAAGGGCATGAACAGATTGGGGAGTAAG
>JALWLQ010000182.1 GCA_027084095.1 Persephonella sp. | reverse complement strand
AACTTTCCTTCTTCAAGTAGATATTTCTCTATCTCATCAGCTATCTCAATCATCTGTTTTTCCGATACAGGTCTATTCTTGGAAGCAAGACGAATTCCTCTTATAATCTTGTCTTTATTAAATGCTTCAGTTGTTCCATTTTTCTTTTTAACTATAATTTTTTCTTCCTCGTATCTTTCATAGGTTGTAAATCTAAAACCACAATCAAGGCATTCTCTCCTTCTTCTTATTACAGTTCCATCTTTAGACTGTCTTGTATCAACAACCTTATCTTCAAGAGAACCACAGTTTGGACATTTCATTCGGTTTTGTTTTCCTCCTTAACTTCTTTATAGGATAGTCCGTAATAAATAAAATGCCCTTGAATTTTGTATTCTTTATTTAAATAAAATTTTGATATCACGTCTGCCTTTGCATCTTCTGATGTATAAATGTAATACTCTAAAAGGGCATCATGACCTTTTATCCATAATCCAAGTGGCTGAACTTTTATCTGTGGAAAAACTTTTAAAATAATCTCATAGTATTTTTTTATATTTTCTTTTCCTACAAGTGTTAAGGTCTCAGGATATATCTCTTTAATTTTTGGGTCATAAAGTTCAGCTGTATCTGCATAGCATTCCATAATCTTTTGTATATCGTGCTCATTCCATCCTTCTATCCATTTATCAACTGTTTCCTGAACAGGAGATTTTCCTTTCTTTTCCATTTTTCCTCCTATAGCTGTTTAAATGTGTCTTCAATTGCATTTAAGGTGGTTGCTATATCCTCATCACTATGGGCTGTACTTAAGAAAGAAGCCTCAAACTGCGATGGAGCAAGATATACACCTTTTTCCAGCATTAATTTATAAAACTTATTAAATAATTCAAGGTCTGATGATTTTGCATCGGCAAAGTTTTTGACCTCTTTATCTGTAAAGAACATGGTTATCATAGAACCAACTCTGTTTATTGTGGCTTTTATTCCGTATTTATCAATCAGTTCTTTCATTCCTTCTTCTAATTTTGCACCTTTTTGGTCTAATTCTCCATAAGGAGATTTTTCCTCCAGAATCTGGAGTTGTCTTAAGCCCGCTGCCATTGCAAGAGGATTTCCTGATAGTGTTCCTGCCTGATAAACCGGTCCTTCAGGTGCTACATATTTCATGATTTCTGCTTTTCCACCATAAGCTCCCACAGGTAATCCAGCTCCTATTACTTTACCCATTGTGGTTAGGTCTGGCTCTATTCCATAAAGCTCCTGAGCACCACCAAGGGCAAGCCTGAAGCCTGTCATAACTTCATCCCATATTAGAAGAGCCCCATATTCCTTTGTGATTTCTCTTAATCTCTGGTGATATTCTTTAGATGGGGCTACAACTCCCATGTTCCCTGCAACTGGCTCAATAATTACACAGGCAATATCATCACCATGTTTTCTAAAGGCTTCTTCTACAGCATCTATATCGTTATAAGGAAGAACTATTGTAAGCTGGGCAAGTTCTTCAGGGATTCCCGGTGTTCCCGGTATACCCAGTGTAGCAACCCCTGAACCTGCAGAAACCAGTAAACTATCACCATGTCCGTGATAGCAGCCCTCAAATTTTATGATTTTCTTCTTGCCAGTATATCCTCTGGCAAGTCTGATAGCAGACATTGTGGCTTCTGTTCCTGAGTTTACAAATCTAACCATTTCAACAGATGGAACAGCTTCAACAACAGCCTTTGCCATTTCTATTTCAAGCTCTGTTGGAGCTCCAAAACTTGTTCCGTAGTTTGAGACCTGTTTTATTGCATTTATTATCTGGTCATGGGCATGTCCCAGAATAAGAGGTCCCCATGAAAGCACATAATCTATAAATTCATTTCCATCAACATCCCAAACTCTACTGCCTTTCCCTTTAGCTATAAATAGAGGTTCCATACCAAGTGCTTTAAATGCCCTTACAGGAGAGTTAACACCACCTACCAGATATTTTTGTGCTTCTTTGAACAACTCTTTAGATTTTTCTGTTTTCATGCCCTCTACCTTCAAAATTTTTTATTGAAAATTATACCAGAATAAAATAGTTGACTTTAGTCATTAATATACTAAAATAAAATATAAGGGGAGGGTTATATGAATATAAAAAATATATTGGATAAACTTAGCCATTTTGATTTCATTATTCTGGACAAAAAGGGAAATCTGCTTTTTTCTTCAAATCAGAAAGAAAACTTGTTGAAAAAGATAATAACAGAGGTACAGGTTATATCTTCTTTATCTGAAAAACTTATCCAGAACTTAAACTTAGGACAGTTACTTACTATTGAGTTCAACTCTTCTATAGGAAAGATTTTGTTTATTCCAACTTCTGATTTCTATTTAGCTGTTCTTGTAGGAGAAACAAAAAATAAGAAGCAATTAGAACAGAAAATTAAAGTTCTTTTAAATCAATAAATATTTTCAGGTTCTCCTTCTGGTCTGGTTTTCCATCTTTTGTGAACCCAGAAATACTGGTCTGGATACTGCCGTGCTGCTTTTTCAACTTCTTTAGTATAAAGGGCAGTTAGATTTCTGATATCTTCTTCTTCATTTCCAGTTGGAGAAAAATCTATTTTTTTAATAAATATATTCAATCTATTTGAATTTCTATCATATACTCCGTATGCAAAATAGATAGGGAGTTTGAATTTGACAGCTAATTTTGCCGGAAATGTGACCGTTGATGCTGGAAGTCCAAAAAAATCAACAAATACGCCTCTATGTCTTAAGGCATTCTGGTCAATAAGAAAGGAAATAGTTTTCCCTTCTCTAATAGCCTTTATAAAGTCCTTTAAAGGCTGGTCATGAAATATTATTTTAATTCCGGCTTCCTGTCTTATTGAGGTTATAAGATTATTTAGTTTCTCATTTCTCATTCTATATGCGAGGGAAATAAGATTATTAATTTCTAATGCCATACAGGCTCCACCTAATTCCCAATTCCCAATATGTGCAGATGTTAATATCTTTGCTCCTTTTTCCTGTAGATATTCTTTTCCTTCAACTATCTGATAAATTTGGGATAACTGACCTGATTTTTTGTATTCTGGGATTTTTGGGAATTCGGCTAATACTTTTCCGATGTTCTGGAGAGAAGCCTTCCCTGTTTGTAGTTTCCAGTTTTTATCTTTTTCAGGAAAGGCTATATCAAGATTTTTTAGAATGACGTCTTTTCTATATCCTAAATTCCAAAATAAATTTCCTATAGTTTTACCGGTTTTTAATGCTTTTTCTCTATCTAATTTTTTTAAAACAGAAAAAAAAGAAGAGGCAAGAAGATAGGACATCTTAAATCTCGCCTAATTTTTTCAATACCTTTACTGCTCTTTCAAATATTTTTTTGTCCGTGGGATATGTAAGCATATTTTCAACTTCCTCAAATGGAACAAATTTGGCTTCATCTATCTCTTCTTTTTGAGGAACAATATCGCCGCCTACATATTTCATAAGGTAGTAATAAACAAATTTATGAATTCTGGATAGCTCCATGCTATACCAGTAATCTACTTCTCCAAGGTATTCAACTATTTCTGCATCAACTCCTGTTTCCTCTTTTACTTCTCTAAGGGCTGCCTGGTCTCTTGGTTCTCCCCTTTCAATGTTTCCTTTTGGAAAACTCCATCTGTTTTTTACTCTAATAAGAAGAATTTCAAGTTTACCTTCCTCATTTTTTCTGTAAACTACTCCGCCTGCAGAAAATTCCCATTTTGTTTCCATTCACCCACCTCACTTTTATTTCATATACATTAATATGAAAATAGTTATTATAACCGAACCAATTATATTCATAAAGAACCCTACTTTTACCATCTTATTAATGGGAATAACACGGCTTCCATAAATAATTGCGTTTGGGGGAGTGGCTATTGGCAACATAAAAGCATAACTTGCTGCAATTATAATACCAAAAATTGGGTAAAAAAGGTCAATATTCATTTCTTTTAAGATACCTATCAGAATAGGGGCAAATGTAATCACCGTTGCTGTATTGGAACTGATTTCTGTAAGGAAAATCATTGAAACAATAAGGATAAATATAAATAGCACTGTCATATCTGGAGAAACTACAGCTGCAACATGTTTTCCAATATAGGCTGCAAGTCCTGTTTTTATAATTAGTTTTCCAAGGGCAATACCTCCACCAAATAGCAGTATTGTATCCCAGTCAAGTTCCCTTAAATCCCTTGCTGTTAATGTTCCTTCTCCTTTTCTTGCAGGTAAGAGGAATAATAAAAATCCTGCTATTAGAGCAACAACAGCCTCAGGTATATGTGCTTTCAGAAATTTGTATAATTCCTGATTGCCAAGTAGGTTTGCAAGCCCCGGTAATATCCATAAAAATGCAGCAAGGAAAAAGACAAAGATAGTATTTTTCTCCCCCAGAGAAACCCTTGGAAGTGTTTTTTTCTCAGAATGGATAAGCTGTTTTATTTTTTCCGGTTCAAAACTGAAATTTCTTATATGGAATTTTATGTAAATGAGCATTGCCAAATAACTGAGAATTGTAATTGGAGCAGCCAATAAAAACCATTTTAAAAAATCAACATCATAACCAGCTTCTTTTAGAAATCCTGCACCTATCAGATTAGTAGGTGTCCCGATTAAAGTAGTTGCTCCACCTATTGATGCAGCATAGGCAACAGAAAGCAAAGCAAAAACAGCAAATCCATTTATATCTTTAATCTTTTTTGCCTTAAACATATTTATTATTCCCAGAACAAGAGGCAGTAGCATTGCTGTTGTTGCAGTATTACTGACCCACATTGAGAGTAAAAAGGCAATTAATGAAAAACCAGCAATTAGCCTGATAGGACTTTTTATGAAAAAATCTTTTGAAAGCAGATTGAGGGCAAATCTCCTGTCTAATCCATGTTTGGTCATTGCTTGGGCAATCAGGAAACTACCGATAAACAGAAGGATAACAGGATGTCCAAGGCTGAGAAATGCCTGTTTTATGTTAACCACTCCAAGAATAACGGCAACAGTAACACCAAGAAGGGCTGTCATTGAAAGGGGAATAACCTCTGTGAGCCAGAACACAAGACAAAAACCCATTATGGCAAAAACAATGTGGGCATCTCGGGATAAATCCATAGGGGTTATGTATATAATTGCCGCAACAAGAGGCGCTAATATAAGACCTATTTCTTTTCTATAATAGCTTAACTTAGACAGGCTCATTGTTCTTCATCTTCAACCCTGATTATTACAGTCTTCCTTCTAATTATATTTTGGGCTTCTATCTCTTTGATTGCTTTCTGGATATTATTTTCTGAGGCTGTATGGGTAAGAATTACCAGAGGGACTACTTTGTCATTTTCTTTTTCTGTTAAGGATAGAACTTTTTCTTTTTGGATTACTGCTGCAATGCTTATGTTGTATTTGGCAAAAACTGCAGCTACTTTCGCAAGAATTCCTGTTATATCTGGAACAGTAAATCTAAGGTAGTATCTTGTATAAAAATCATCTGCCTTGGTAATTGAAAGGTCTTTGTGCTCCCAGTTCATAGATGTAATTTCTATCTCTCTACCAACTCCAAGGGCAATGCTTTTTGCTATATCAACAATATCGCTTACCACTGAGCTGGCTGTTGGCAGGCTACCTGCCCCTTTACCGTAGAACATTGTTTCCCCTACACTATCCCCTTCAACCATAACGGCATTGAATACTCCATCCACCTTTGCAAGTGGATGCTCAGAAGGTAGGAATGTTGGATGAACTCTAACTTCAACCTCACCGTTATGGGATTTTGCTATAGCAAGGAGTTTCAGGGTATATCCAAGCTCTCTTCCCAGGGATATATCAAGGGTATCTATATCCTCTATTCCTTCAATGTAAACCCCAGAAAAATCAACAAATCCTCCAAAAGAAAGAGAGGCAAGAATAGCTATCTTGTGGGCTGCATCTGTTCCGTTTATATCAAGAGTAGGGTCTGCTTCTGCATAACCAAGCTCCTGTGCTTCTTTTAAAACAGATTTGAAATCTCTGCCTTTTTTAAACATCTCGGTGAGGATGTAGTTTGTAGTTCCGTTGAGAATTCCATAGATTTTCTCAATTTTATTGGCGACAAGACCTTCCCTTAGTGCCCTTATGATAGGAATACCACCTGCTACAGCTGCTTCAAATCCTATACGAATGCCTTTTTCCTCTGCCTTCAGGAATATATCTTTTCCTTTTTCAGCAAGAAGGGCTTTATTTGCCGTTACAATATGCTTGTTTTTATTTATAGCTTCCACAAAAAGCTTATAAGGAAAATCTATTCCCCCTGTAAGTTCAACAATAATCTGTATATCTTCATCATTAAGCAGCTCTTCAAGGGAGTTTGCCTTTTGATTGTCTTTTAAGGGAAATGCAAACTGTTTATTCCAGTTTCTTGTGAAAACTTTTTTTAGATTTATCTCAACGCCGGACTTTTTACGTAATAATTCCTTTTTTTCTTCAAGAATTTTAGCAACGCCATTACCAACAACTCCATAACCTACAATTCCTACATTTACCTGTTTCAATCAATACCTCCCTAAGATTTTTCAAGGAAAATATGAATGAGAGACATTCCTGCAAAAATCCTTATAGGAAATTCATTTGTGTTATAAAGACACAGTGTTATATTCCCTTCAAATCCATGTTCCATCCAGCCTGTATTCAAAAGCTGCAGTCCAAGTCTTGTAAGCCTGTATTTTGGCTGAATGAAAATTGCAACATTATCAGGCACAGATATATATTCCATACAATCCACAAGGAAAAATCTTTTAGGCTCAACTACTATACCTTTGTCAGATATGTAATCTTTTTCCAGAATATTCAGATATGGATTTTTAGGGTCAAGGATTTGTAATTCCGGCTCAAGCTCCTTTGGGAACCTGTAAAATCTGTCAGATATTCTTAAATCAATGGACGAGGGCTGCAACTGCAGCTCCTCATCAAAGGGGTCTATATCAATAGAACCGATATCTATTAATTCTTTAATCTGCTTAGCTTTTAAAATCATTTTTACTCCTTATTTTCTGGCAAGTCTGAGGACTTCTTTAACTAATTTTTCTATACCTTCAGCAACATCTTTTATTGTTTTTCCTTCCATGTATGCTGGAGTAGATACTATCTTGTGCTCCTCATCAACAAGTGCTTCTGATACCGGGCATACCAGATGTTGCTGTCCCATTGCTTCAATAGCCTTTGCTACATCTTCGTCGCTACCAATTGTCAGTTTTGCTTTAGCTTCCCTTAATGCTGCCGCAACAATAACAGGAGAAATACACACTGCACCTATTGGTTTTCCTTTTTCAAACATCTCAACAAGAAGTCTTTTTACTTCTGGAATAACATCTGCCTCTGCTCCTTTTTCCAGGAAGTTTGAGAAGTTTTTGGCAACTCCATATCCACCAGGCATTATAAGTGCATCAATATCATCAGCAGATACCTCATTAATATCCTTAATATTTCCCCTTGCTATTCTGGCAGCTTCAACAAGAACATTCCTTGTTTCATCCATTTTATCGCCGGTAAGGTGATTAATAACCTCTTTTTGTGGAATATTAGGTGCCATACATACAATTTCTACACCTTCTTTATCTAAGAAATAAAGTGTGAGTGTTGCCTCATGTATTTCAGCACCATCAAACACACCACATCCTGCAAGTAATACTCCTACTTTCATGGCATTACCCCCTTTTATGAAATTTACCAGATTTTATTGTAAACTAATTTATTGAAAGAATTAACAGGAGGCAAGGAATGTATCAACTGGAAGTTGTAACTCCAAAAGGAATAGTTTTTCAAGGAGAGGTTGAACAGACAGTTATAAACACATCAGATGGAGAGATTGGTGTTTTAGAAAATCACATGCTTCTTTTAACAAATGTTGTTCCGGGAAAATTAAGAATAGAAAGGGAAAATGAAGAGCCAATAGAATTTGCAGTTACTTATGGAAATATAGATGTTAGAGGCGATAGGGTTATCGTTTTGGTAGAAGAAGCATTTGGACTTGAAGAAATAAATGTTGAACAGGAAAAACAAATTCTTGAGGAAGCAAAAGCAAAATTAGAACAAAAAGAAACACTTTCCCTTGAAGAAATAGAGCATTACGAAAAACTTAGAGAAAGAGCAGAAGTATTACTTGAGCTTGCAGGTGTAAAAGTCAGATAAATGGAAATAAAACCATCACAGGAAGAAGTCCTTACCCCTTTTATCAGGGGTAAGGTTCAAGTCATTCAAAGCAAATCAGGTTATAGATTTAATGTTGACAGCGTTTTACTGGCAGCTTTTATAAATATTCCTGATAAACCATCAAGACTTATAGACCTTGGGACAGGCTCAGGAATAATCCCTGTTTTACTATCTCTAAAATACAAAAATGTTGAGCTATATGGGGTGGAGCTTCAGGAAAGTCTATTTGCACAGGCATGGAAGAATTTTCAGCTAAACAAGATTAAGGGGCAGGTTTTTAAAGGAGATATTAGAGAAATAAGAAGAATTTTCAGACCAGAAAGCTTTGATTATGTTGTTTTTAATCCACCTTATCATAAATCGCCTGACAGTGTTGAATATACAGAGAAAAATATAGCCAGATATGAATTAGAAGGAAATATAAAGGATTTTATAAAGGCAGCTTCATATCTGCTTAAAAATAAAGGCAAACTCTTTATGGTTTTTCCTGCAGGTAGACTATCTACGGTAATTTCACTTCTACTTGATAAACAGATTTATCCAAAAAGATACAGATTTATCCATCCAACACTTGAAGAAAAAGCTACCCATTTTCTATTAGAAGCTGTGAAAGGAGCAAACCCTGAAGGAGAAATTATAGAAAAACCCTTAATCATGTATAAAGACCCAAAAAACAAAATATACACACCAGAAGTGGAATTTATTCTGGAAAAATTCACGGAGGAATAATAAATGGATAGAAATTCTTTGCAAGCTCTTGCAAAAATATCACTTATAGAAGGAATATCCTTACTGATACTATTTTTTATAGCAATGCCCCTTAAATATATCTGGGGATATAAAATAGCAACACTGATATTTGGTTCAATACATGGAATTTTATGGCTTGCATTCCTTTACTTTTTATATCAGGCAAGACAGAAAAATAATCTTGATAATCAATTTGTAATAAAAATGCTGATATTCTCTGTTCTTCCTTTCGGATTTATCCCTATGGAAAAAATGATAAAAGAAAGGTTAGAACCCTTTAGTCAAACAGCACAAAATTAATGTAAAATAAATTAGTCAAAAAACATAAAAAGGAGTAAAGGGCTAATGTCAAAACTGGTTCTTGTTAGGCATGGACAATCAATATGGAACCTCCAAAATAGATTTACAGGATGGATAGATGTTCCACTTACAGAAAAAGGAAAAGAAGAGGCTTACAAAGCAGGAGAACTGCTGAAAGATATCAGATTTGATGTTGCCTATACTTCAATGCTTACAAGGGCACAGGATACCCTCAGAATAATTCTGGAAACCATAGGACTTGCTATACCAGTCATAAAAGACCAGGCTCTCAATGAAAGGCACTATGGGGCACTTCAAGGACTTAATAAAGATAGAGCAAGAGAGAAATGGGGGAAAGAGATAGTTCACCTGTGGAGAAGAAGTTATGATATTCCTCCACCGGAAGGGGAAAGTCTTAAAGACACAGCAGAAAGAACCATCCCATTTTTAGAAAGGGCGATAATGGGAGATATAAAAGATGGTAGAGATGTCCTTGTTGTTGCCCATGGAAATTCCCTCAGGTCAATAGTTATGTATCTGGAAAAACTTTCTCCTGAAGAAATAATAAAAGTAGAAATACCAACAGGAACACCTATCGTTTATGAACTTGATGAAAATGAAAACATAATAAATAAAGAAATCAGACATTTAGAGGGCTAAAATGAATTATCTTGTAGCTGCCAACTGGAAAATGAACAAAACCGTTGGGGAAACCCTTGAGTATTTAGAGGTTTTTCTACCTTCTGTAAAAGACCTTATGCACATTGATATAATGATTGCTCCACCTTTTACGGCATTATCCTCTGCTTCAATTAAGCTTGATGCTGCCAGAAAGGAAGGAGAATATAACGTAAAACTTGGTGCCCAAAATATGTATTATGTGGATAAAGGGGCATTTACAGGGGAAATATCCCCCTTAATGCTTACAGAATTGGATGTTGAGTATGTGATACTTGGGCACTCAGAAAGAAGACATATCTTTGGTGAAAAAGATGACCTGATTAACAAAAAAGTAATAGCAGCCCTTGAACACGGTCTAAGACCTATTTTATGTGTCGGAGAAACAATAGAAGAGAGGGAACAGGGAAAAACCTTATCGGTTGTTGAAAGACAAATCAGAAACGGTCTTGCCGGTGTTGAAATGGACATGGTTTATATAGATATTGCTTATGAGCCTGTATGGGCAATAGGAACAGGAGTTAATGCAACTCCCGAGCA
>JALWLQ010000181.1 GCA_027084095.1 Persephonella sp. | reverse complement strand
CGATGCTGTAGTCCCCTTTTGAGAAAAGCCTTTTTACCCCCGGATGGTTCTCATCAAGTGTTCCAAAGACTGTGTTGGCGATCTCTTTTTTGTTCAGTTTGTATATGTCTGATATGTCCATAACAGCTACAGGATTGTTATCTGTTTTGTCCACAAGCAAAACCTTTTCACCAATTTTTAAGTGGGAGGGGTCATCAATCTGGAGCAAAATAGGAATAGACCAAACAATTCCATTTTTAAGGCTTAAATGACTGCAGACAGATTTTAAATCCTCCCTGTCCATAAAGCCCTCAAGAGGTGAAAAACTACCTATCGCTATTTTTTCCGCATCTAACGCCTCATCTTTTTCTATGTATATCCTTTTTAAATTAAGGGACAGAATGAAATCCCTTTCTTCGTTATCTGCAATTCTTTTTATAAGTTTTCCTCCGTGGGGCTGTATCATTCTTTTACCTCCTTTTTTAAAGAACTTAAGCAACAGATGTGCCAAATCCTAAGTTCCTGAAAATTAATGCTTTTTTTAAGGACGTGAATATTTGTGGTCAAATGGTAATCCACAAATGTTTATTTTTTAACCACACAGGCGAACCACCTTTTCAATTTTCCTTATTTTTCAACCCTTTATAAAAATGGCACACTGTTTGCTTTTGAATAATCTGCAGCTCAAAAGGAGGTAGTGATATGGAAAACTTTATTTACAGGTTAAAAAAAAGAAGAAAAAATAAAAGATTATGCTCTGGAACTTCTGGGATAATTAAAAACATATTGGATGGCAATTATTCTGATATAAGGATATCGGCGGCTCTTGTCTGCCTGAAATACAATAAATCTCCCGCTTCCTATAAAAAAGCATTAATAATAGTTGATAAATATAAAGAAATATTCTATGAAGAGAGAAACTCTATAGAAATAGCCTACCCCTATAGAAGAAAAAATTTTTCTCCTTACTTTTTGATAGCTGCCAGCATTATTCTTTCACTTCTTCCAGACAGCAGCATAAAAACAGTTTTTCATGGAGAAAATTTATCTACTCCTACAACAAAAGATATTTTTGATTACCTGAATATAGCACCAATTTCAAATAATGATAGTGCTGATATACTAAAAAATTTAAATATTGGATTTTTTAATAGAAAACTTTTTTTACCCCAGGTGTCTGCATTAAATTCTATAAGAGCAGAACTAAATATAAATGATATTTTCCATTATATTGAAAAGTATCACAACCCTGTATCCTCAAACTATGCTGTAGGTGGAGTAAAGAGCAAAAAACAACTTCTTTTTTATAAAAAACTTTTAGAAGGAAGATACAAAAGATTTGCCCTAATTGAAGAGAGAGAAGGATTTCCTGACATTACTTCTTCAACAAATATTTATATCTTTGGAGATAAAGAAGAATTAATAGAGATAGACATATCTGCATTGGGTGGAAAACCATTTTTACATAAAAAACTTGAACTGTCTGAGCATATAGACTTTATAAAAGCTCTTTTAGGTAAAAAACTGCCTGAGTATGAACCTCTACTACACATAAACAGCGGACTTCTTTTATATCTCAAAGATGCTGTAAATGATATTCAGGAAGGCTTTGAACTGTCAAAAGAGCTTTTTAGGAAATACGACTACTTTCAGGTGTTAAAAAATATCCAGAGATACTCAGAATACCTGAACTACAAAAATATATATGAACTTTAAGGAGGAAAAAATGTTTACAAAAGAGTTTGTAAAGGAAAAAAGCGACTACTTTGAAAATCTACCTGCACAGGAACTTTTAAAGTGGATTTTCCAAAACTTCAGGAATGTAGGTTTTACCTCATCATTCAGTGCAGATGATGTATCAATAATCCATATGATAAAACAGATAAAACCTGATGCCCTTATTATTTTTATTGATACAGATTACCATTTTCCAGAAACTTACCAGCTTGTTGAAAAGCTTAAAAAAGAATGGAATTTAAACCTGAAAATAATAAAACCCCTTATATCTGTTGAGGAACAGGAGCGAATATATGGCGAGAAACTTTACGAAAAAGACCCAGACAAATGCTGTGAAATCAGGAAGGTTGAACCCCTAAAAAGAGTATTAAAAGAACTTGATGTCTGGATTACAGGAATGAGAAGAGACCAATCTCCAACAAGGGCAAATATAGGCAAGGTTGAGACCCATAAACTTCCAGACGGAAAACTAATACTCAAAGTTAACCCGATAGCAGACTGGACAAGAAAAGATGTGTGGAAATATGTAGAGGAAAATAAACTCCCCTATAATCCTCTTTATGACCAAAACTATCTAAGTATCGGTTGTGCTCCATGTACAAAACCTGTTTTAGACGGAGAAGATGAAAGAGCTGGTAGATGGGCTGGAAAAGGAAAATTGGAGTGCGGATTACACACATTTACCCAAAAAGAATAAATGGAACTTATATTATTAGGTGGAGTATTAGGCTTAATTATAGGTATATCAGGAGTGGGAGGAGGAATGTTAACTACACCTGCCCTTACTCTACTCATGGGGGTTCCTATCGCAACTGCGGTGGGAACCAGCCTCTTTTTTTCAGCGATTACAAAAATCTTTGCTTCAGTTGTTTATCTTAAAAGGGGACTGGTCTGTATAAGACTTGCCACCCTGCTTGCAGCAGGAAGTATTCCGGGGGCTTTTCTTGGAAGCTACTCATTCCATTATTTTTTTCAGTTAAACCCATCTTTAGCCTCAAAGGTAGTTCCTTCTTTTATACTGTTTATGATTGTTGCTTCCTGCAGTTTTTCTTACTACAGAATGTTTACAAAAAATGAAAAAATAATAAATTTTGATATAAGAACAAAGCCTTTCGTTATACCTGTTATAGGCTTTATTGTTGGTTTTGATATAGGCTTTACATCAATTGGTGCAGGTGTCATTGTTGCCTCAATTCTTTTAGCTCTGTGCCCTATGAACCCTTCAAAAATTGTAGGTACAGATATAGTTCACGGTTTTATTCTGAGTATTTTTGCAGGCAGCATTCATTATTCATTTGGAGGTGTTGATACAAAAATTCTGATGTATCTTCTCCAGGGTGGAATAATAGGGGTTGTTTTTGGAGCTTTAATATCCCCTTATCTTCCCCAAAAGCCGTTCAGATTTGCCCTGAACTCAGCAGTTCTAATTTTTGCAATTTTATTTGCTAAAAAAATATTCTAAGTATGATTATAAAAAGTTAAATATTAAGAATAATTTAGGAAATTGATGTATAATTTAATATAGAGGATTAAACTATAGGGAGGAGGGGATATGAGATTTTTATGCATCTTTTTTTTACTATTATCCCTTATTATACTGCCCTCCTCCCTTAAAGCAGCCGAAAAGCCTAAAACTATTGAAGAACTAAAAGAAAGGCTCAAAAAAAAGGAAAGAAAGCCTCCTTTAAACAGAGCTGTTTCTGAAGGAAATATAAAATTAATAAAAGAACTAATCCAGAAAGGAGCAGATGTAAACAGCAAAGATGCTATCGGATGGACTCCACTTCATGAGGCTGCATTTAAAGGGAATGTTGAAATAGTAGAGTACCTAATAAAGCATGGGGCTGATGTCAATGCAAAAGATGATAACTGGGAAACCCCACTACACCTTGCAGCTGGACAGGGTAATCTAAACACTGTGAAAATTCTCTTAAAATATGGAGCTGACATTAATGCACGAACAAAAAATGGTTCAACTCCACTTCATTATGCAGCAAGACACGGTCATGTAGATGTTGTAAAATACCTGGTGGAACACGGAGCTAATGTAAATGCTGTAGATGAAGATGGTGATACACCCCTTCACGAATCTGTATTTTGGAATCATAAGGAGGTTGCTAAACTCCTGATAAAATTAGGTGCTGATCCTAACATAAAAGACAAGTTTGGACATACACCGAAGGATTATACTCAGGATCCAGAATTCCTTAAAATATTAAAAAATAGGTAGCATAATGTTGTCGAAAAAAATCATTATGTTTCTGCTTGTTTTCCCTTTATTAACTATAATACCTTCAATGGAAAAAAATATAACTATTTCCCGAGCCTTTGCTGAAACAAGAGAAAAATTAAACCGTAAACTGTTTGAAGCGATAAAATTGGGGGATGCTGAACTTGTTCAAGAACTTTTAGAAAAAGGTGCAGATGTAAACGCAAGGGATAAGAACAATTACACACCTTTGTTAAGGGCGGTTAGTAAAGGAAATTTAAAAATAGTAAAAATTCTGATTGAAAATGGTGCTGATATAAACGCAAGGGAAAAATTTTTCGGATATGCCCCGATACATATTGCAGCGATGAAAGGATATACCGAAATACTGAAATTACTCATAGAAAAAGGTGCAGACGTAAATGTAAAAGACAAATATGGGGACACTCCCCTTCACCTTGCAGCACTTGAAGGACATGTTGACATAGTTAAAATATTAATTGAGAAGGGAGCTAATGTTAATGCTTTGAATGCCAGAAGATGGACCCCACTGCACAAAGCTGCATTGACAGGAAAGGTTGAAGTAGCAAAAATATTGTTAGAGAATGGTGCTGATATAAACGCATGTGGAAGGTCAAGAGAAACGCCCCTTCATCTTGCTGTTATGAGGAAACATAAGAAAATGGTGCTTTTTTTAATCAAAAAAGGAGCTAACATTAATGCTAAAGATATAAGAAAACGTACTCCCCTTGATTATGCAAAAGTTGAAGACCTGAAAAAGTTGCTCCAGAAACTGGGAGGGAAAAGGGGAAGCGAAATTTTTTAAGGAGGAAGCAAATTGAGAAGATTTTACAAACTGTTTATAAGTATGGTTTTGATTACGGCTTTTCCAGCCGTCTCTGCATATGGTAAGACAAAAGCCGAGCTTAACAAGAAACTGACTGAAGCAATATCTCAAGAAAATCTCAAAGCGATTAAGGAACTGATTGAAGAGGGTGCCGGTGTTAATGTAAAAAACATTATAGGAAATACTCCCTTGCATTTGGCAACAATTAAAGGGGATATTAATCTTGTAAAAATGCTTATAAATAAAGGGGCAAATGTTAATGTGCAAAATCTTGAAGGATGGACCCCCCTCCATGAAGCTGCATTTTTAGGTTATGAAGAAATAGTAAAACTGCTTCTGGATAATGGAGCTGATGTCTATGCAAAAAATAGTGATGGAGATACACCTCTTCATCTTGCAGCTTTAGGGGGACACCCAACTGTAGTTCAGATACTAATAGAAGCAGGGTCTCCTATCAACACTCAAAACAGCAACGGCTGGACGCCTCTTCACCATGCAGCATATAGAGGGGAGTATGAAGTTGCAAAGATACTTCTTGAAAATGGAGCAGACCCAAACATAAAGGATAAAGACGAAGAAATTCCTTTACACAAAGCTGTAATACAAAGAAAGTTTAATCTGGTTAAAATACTTGTTCAAAAAGGATCATATATAAATGCGAGAAACGATAAAGGTAAAACTCCCCTTCATCTTGCACTGGCTGGAAGTGACATAAAGGTTGTGAAATTTTTAATAAACAATGGGGCAGATGTTAACGCACAGGATAATGACGGCTGGACACCTCTTCACGAAGCCACATTCCGGGGAGAATTGGAGCTTGTAAAACTACTTGTAAATCACAACGCTAATGTGAACGCAAGAGAAAACAAATACGGAGATTATGTTTTACATGTTTCAGCCAGAAATGGAGATAGTAATTTAACAGAATATCTTATAAAGCACGGGGCAAAAGTAAATGTTAAAGATGAGTACGGGGATACGCCTCTTCACATAGCAGCACTTGAAGGTCATTTAAAAGTTGCTCAGGTTCTTATAAAACATGGGGCAGATATAAATGCAAAAAATAACAAGGGATGGACACCTTTATTTAAGGCTGCCATGGCAGGCAAAATAGATATAGCCAGGCTCCTTGTAAATCGTGGAGCTGATGTTAATCTTAAAGGAAAATACAAAGAAACCCCTCTTCATCTTGCAGTTCTGAGAAGACAGACAGAAATGGTTAAATTTTTAATAAAAAAAGGGGCAGATGTTAATGCAAAAGATTTGAGAGGAAAAACACCTCTTGATTACGCCAAAGTCCCAGAAATAAAAGAGATTTTACTGAAAGCCAAGGCAAAACATATATAAAATAAGGAGGAATTATCCCTCCTTTTTATCTTCTGATTTGAGACATTTTTATGTTTTTAGGCATTTCCTGAATTATTAGGCTTTTTCTCTCTTTAAGATTTAACTCCTAAAATCTCTGTTTTTTCATAGATTTTCTGAGCCTCTTAAATTTCAGCCTCTTATATTTCCTACTTTTTAGTGCTTAAAATAACTCTATTTTTACTCTTGAATAAGAGAAATTTTAAAGTATAAAGTATCATTTCTTATGACACATTTGGCAAAGATATTTGTCCCCTGTGTAATCATGGTTAAATAAATATTTGTAGTTGGAAGCATGGGGATTGTGACAACTTGAACAAACCAATTCCCTTCCAGGTCTTGATGGATCAGGTTTTCCTCTGGTCGGATGGGATTTTCCAAAAACAAATCCTGCAAGAACGTGTATTCCACTGGCTTTTTCAGCATGACAAGTTACACATAAATTCCATATTGGCTTTTTTAAGAAAAATATATTGTTAGAGGAATGAGGATTATGGCAAATATCACATTGACCTGTTGATGTAGGTCCATGGACATACTTTTTGTTCATCCATATTTTTTTTCTATATTCATGACAGGAGAAACATTTTTCTGAGATGGGTAATGGTGTTTCATACCTCTGGTAGGAGAGCTTCACATCAAGATGGCAGTAGTTACAAGCCCAATTTGCCGAAGGTGCGTGGACTTTTCGTCTTGAGGTTAAAACTTTGTGGCAGGAGTAGCATGGGGATTTTTCCGGAGATTTGGGAATAATATCTTCAGGAAGTGAGCTCATATCATGGCAGCTTTTACATTTATCTTCATTTTTTCTTGTATGGAAAGGTCTTTCTTCAAATTTTGAAGGGGGTTCTTCAGATACTTTATAAAGGATAGAGTATCTAAAAATTTCAACAAATTTTTTTGTTTGTTTACCATCTCCATCTGTATAGACTATTTCAACAATATTTGTTCCAGGCTTTATTTTCAATGATTTACAGTAAACTGTTTTTTCTGGATTCATTCCAAACATGAAGTAATCTTTATCTGTTTTAAATTCAAGAGATATTCCTTTTTCTATTTCATCTTTACTTAATTTTACAGATATAGTGGCAAATTCTTCCTTGTATATGCCATTCTTTAGTGGAGCAAGTATCTCAAATCCATACGAGATAAAAGGAATAAATAAAAACAAAAAAATCCTTTTCATTCTCATATCTCTTTCATAGGGAAATTATATTAAACTATATTTAGATATTTTATAGCAATAAATATTATTTTTTATGACACATATTACATATTTGGCTAAATGGTTTGATAAGCATAAAATTGTTGTCTGAGTTATGGGCTTCATGACAGCTTATACAGGATAGTTCTCTTTTAGGATTGGATGGATCTTTATATCCTTTTGTAGGGTGGGGTTTACCTAAAAATGTAAAAACAACATGCCCTCTTAATACTTTATCTTCATGGCAGGTTGTACATAGATACCAGGATGGTTTTCTCAAGAAATATCTGTTTGGTGATGAATGTGGGTTGTGGCATTTATCACACATGCCTGCCACAACAGGGTCATGATGAAATCTTTTATTATCCCACTCTTTTTCCTTTTCTTTATGACATTTATAGCATTCAGGTCCTTGGGGCTCAGGCCAGATAAATTTTGATTTTCCTTCAAGTCTTTTATTTAATCTCCCTGTCTTCCCTGTATGGCAGGTTGTTGCACAGAGCCAGTTTCTGGCAGGAGCATGATTATATTTATATCTTGTAGTAAGCTTTTTATGACATAAATAACAATTTGATTTTGTAACATCCTCAAAGGCAACTCCTTTTTTCTCGTTAACAGTCATATCATGGCATTCGGCACATACCTTTTCATTTTTCTCTTTATGGAAGAATATTTCCTTATATTTAGGAGGGGGATATTTATAGGCTCTTAGAATGGGAGAAGCAAGATATACCTCTACAAATTTTTTTATTTTTTTCCCTTTATTTGTTGTTGCTGTGACCTGTATTTTGTTTCTTCCATATCTCAAATCTATACTTTTGCAGTAATATACCTTATCCTCTTTAATACTAAAGACAAATTTCTTTTTTCTCTTTTGAGCTTTGTTTTTGTATACTACTTTTTCATCAGGGTCAAGATGAAAAACCTGAAAATAAGTAATTACTTCAAGTTTAACAACTCTCTTAGGGTCTATCTTAAGAACTAATGCAGCTGTATCCTCATAATGTATAGAGTTTGCAGCAGGTTGAATTATTTCAACAGGCTCATTAGCAGGAATTTTTAAGTTAAGCCTGTAAACTTTCTGCTCAGCTTTAGTTGAAAAAGAAAAAAATATCCCTATCAAAAGTAGTATTATTGTATTTTTCATTTTCATCTTTCCACTTATTTGAACTGTTCTTTTATTTCACCTGTATTTTTCACAGGCTGAATTCTATCGTAGTCAAATTTGTCATGACAGGCAGGAGCACAAGAACCTCCAGTTTTTGTTTTTTTGTATCTTATAGGGAATAATATTCCGTTGAAATTTGTATATTTTCCTATCATATTAGGCCATTGGGAAGCGTGAGGGTCATGACATGCTATACATGTTCTACCTTTTTCTCCTTGTGTGTGCCTCCAATGAAGGTTTTCTGTTCCGTTTCTAAATTTGGTAATTTTATCTGAAGTTACTTCTTTCATGGTAAATCTTTCCTTTTCCTTATGACAGGAGAAACACATAACTTCCCCTATTTTTAATCCTGAAAGGTAAAAATCTTTAGGGAAAAACTTTTTAAGGGCATAGGGGTAGTTTGAACCATGAGGATTATGACAGGCAGCACAGCCTCCCTTTTTCTCTACCTCTTTTATAGGTTTATGCCAGTATTTATTTTCTTTTAAATGTTTTTCCATATTCATAAGTATTTCTCCTGTTTCTTTCTGTTTAACCTCTTTATTATGACAGGATAAACAGGCTTCAGTCATAGGTTTCTTTAGCATAATCCTGTGATTAGAACCATGTATTTCATGACAGTTGGCACATTCATCTTTATCAAAAACTGCATCATGTTTATATTTTGCAGTTTTTAAAAGAGGTGTTATATCAATTTTCTTTCTTTTTTCTGGGTCTTTTATTTTGGAATGGCAATCCAGACAAAAATCCATTTTCCAGTCAAGAGATGTAATAAGAAGGTGTTTATTATCCGAAGTATGAGGGTCATGACAGTTTCTACAATCTTTATCTACAGGTTTATGTTTGTATTTTACATTTATATTTACTACTTTCTTAATTCTAAGCTTCTTTCCGTTTTCTGGGGAATGACATTTTATACACAGTTGAGGGACTGTCTTGGCTGTAAGTAATTTTTCAGTATTAGACTGATGAGGGTCGTGACACTTGAGACATTCGCCTTTTTTAACAGGTTTGTGGTCGTATTTTTTAGTGTATCTTTCTTTGTGGCAAGAATAACAAAGTTCATCTACTCTTGCTCTGGTTAAGGGATATTTTTTTCCTATCTTTATTACTTTTCCATGATTATCCACCTGGTGACATATTGCACAGGCACCCTGTTTAAATGGTCTGTGAAGAACCTTTTTTAAGGGTAAAAATTCTTTTGGGTATTCCTCAAGAGGTAAAGGTTCTACAATTCTTTTAGGTTTTGGTTTAGGGGTTTTTTCTGTTTTTTCTTCTTTTTTCAGTTCTTGAATTTCTTTTTCAAGTTCGTGAACCTCTTTAATTTCTTCTTTTTCTTCCTCTTTAGGTGGAAGTTTCAACTCTGATAATTCTATTTCTTTCATCTCTTCCAGATGCACCACACCATAAATATCCCCTACTTGATGTTTTTCCAGAAATACATTATGAATAATATTTTTTAACACTAATACTGTTTTTTGAGGTATTCTTTTGTTCCATGCATATATTCCAAGCGGCGGAAGAATGAGAAGTAGTCCTAAAATAATTAGAAGCAGTATTACTTTCTTATTCTTTAAAAACTTGAACATCCCCAAAATTTTTTTTATCTTCTCCATTTTCATACTCTCTAATGTTTTTCTTCTTTAGTTTTTTTCTTTTCTTTTTCTTCCAGAATCTTAACTGACTCTTCTATTAGCTTTTCTGACTCTTCTATTAGTTTTTCTTCCTCTGGAGGAGGAGGAAGATATTTACCTAAATCTTTATGTCCTACGTGTTTATGACAGTCAACGCAATGGGCTTTATCTTTGTGGTCACCTATCTTGACAATCAATTTTCCAGAAAAATAGGCTTTATGAGCTATAAATGCCCTCCTTTTATTCATTGTTGCTGCCAGAAGATTTTCATGACAATGAAGACATCCACTGTCATAGACAAAATGCCTTCTATGTTCTCTCTTTTCATGCCAGTTAATAGCATCTGGGTCCATAAAAACATAAACTTTAAAGTCATGTAAACCTACTTGAACTTTATTCATAAGATATTTTATTGTTGAACTATGGTCTAAGTGGCAATCAGTACAGTGGGCAACAAACCCACTATATCCCCAACCTCCATGAACATCCTGTGAGTAAGCTTTATACATAGGAACCATGACATGACAGGATTTGCAAAATTGGGCACCTCCAGTCAGCTTAACAGCCTCAACAGTAATATATGAAATAATGAGGCCGACAATAATGCCGACCCCTAAGAGCCCCCCTCCTATCAGGATAAATTTTTTCTTCTTGCTATTCTTTTCTATTGTTTCTGACTTTTTTTCTTCCTTTTTCTTCTCTTGTTCCATCCTTTATTCCTCAATTTTATCTTTTATTTATAACAGGATTTTCCCTATCATAATGTCTTCTGGGGTGGCACATAGGTGCACAGGAACCACCTGTTTTTGTAGGTATATATCTAAGAGGTGCTTTTATTTTTCCAAACTTCATATATTTTCTTATATGGTGTGGTGTATCTTTTGTTGCGTGCCAGTCATGGCAAGCTCTACATGTCCTTCCTTTTTTACTATTAACATGTACGTAATGGAGGTTTACCTCCCCATTTCTAAAGTTTGTTGCTGTTTTTGTTAAAGGTTCTGTAAATTTTTCTGTCTCATGGCACATAAAACATATATACTGGTTTATATTAAAACTTGCGTAAAACGTTTCTGGGAACGGTAATTTAAGCATTCTAAAGTTGTCTGAGCCATGTGGGTTGTGGCACATTGCACAATCTCCCCACTGTATAGGACCGTGCCAGTCAGGATTTTCATCAAGATGCTTTTTCATATTCATAAGGATTGCTCCATCTTCTTCCCTTTTTAACTCCTTGTTGTGACAGGTTAAGCAAACATCCATAGATGTTGGTTTTCTGAGAAACTTTTCATTTTCTGAGGAATGTGGGTCATGACAGTTAAGACATCTGTCATTTATAAATACTGCTCCATGTTTATTTCTCACCCTTTCTACCCATTCTTTTTTATCTGTATGGCATGAAACACAAAGTTCAAACCTTCTATCGGCAAAAAGCCGATATCTATGATCTCCTTGATGTGGGTCATGACAATTAATACACTGATCTTTTACAGGTGGATGCATATAAGGTTTAGAGGTAAACTGCTGTTTTTTATCTTGATGACACATAAAACACAATTCATTAACAGAGTTTGCTTTTAGCATTCTCATTGTATTAGACTGGTGTGGGTCATGACATGCAGTACACATTCCAGCAGCTATCGGACCATGAACTCTACTTTTTGTGTCCTTTCTTTCGTGACACATATAACACAGCTCTGGAGGTTCCTGCTTTAAGGCGTATTTATTCCCGTCTTTCTCGGTATGACATATCTCGCACTGTCCGATTTTAAAGGGAAGGTGTTGAACTTTCATATTTGGAACTATAGGTGGTTTTTCCTCTTTTTTCACCTTTACCTCCTTCCCCTCCTGCGCAGATGAAGAAAAAAATACAAGTAAAATGAATAGTACAATTACAGGGGATTTTTTCTTCGTATTCATTCTGCTGCCACTCCTTGTATTATTAAAATTTTTTCTTTTATTTATTCATTGACATAGGTCAATGAATAATGTAGTTTTTATAATTAAATATATGCTTTACATTTATCATATAAATACTATATACTATAGAAAGATATAAAATATCAATACACTTGACAAGCTATATTTAGTAGTTATTATTATTATTAACATCAGGAAGACAGAAATGCAAAACTGAATATGGAAGAAGGGGAAGATAAAGATTAGAATATATAATGACTTAGGGAGGTATTTGAGATGAAGAGATTAATTTTGGCCGGCATCATTGCTTCTGTCGGGCTTCTGACAGCTTCATCAATGGCAGTAATTGATGGCTCAGCACACGACCTGGCAGACCCTAACAACAAAATTAGAGCTGCTGACCCAAATGATGTGAATGGTGAAATCTGTGTGTTCTGTCATACTCCTCACGGTTCTAATACTGATTTTGTTGGAGCACCTCTATGGAACAAACAAATCACTACAACCACAACTTACCAGGTATACGGTGGAGGACAAACAACAGCTGGAACAACTGTTGGCCAACCAGGAGATGTCTCTATGGCATGTCTTTCCTGTCATGACGGTGTTAACGCGATTAACTCTATAATCAACATGCCTGGTGGAGGATTTACAAATCCACAACTTGTTGCGTTCACATTGGATGGAGGAGTATCTACCATACCAACTGGTACTGCAGCTACCATGCCAACTGATAGTAGAGGATACATAGGAACAGACCTTAGAAACGACCACCCTGTTGGTGTAGTATATACTGAAGGAGTAGCAAGCTTAAGACCTACAACAGAACCTCTTCCATGGGATAGTAACAAAACAATAGCAAGTCTTCTCAGAAACAATAAAGTTGAATGTGTTTCCTGTCACGACCCTCATAAAGGTGAAAATGATGCATTCCTGAGAGCTCCTAACACTAATAGCCAGCTTTGTACGACATGTCACGCCAAGTAATACTTAAGACTATAGGCTTATTTTTTATAGGAATTATTATTTACTCATGTGGAGGGGCTAAGAAGCCTGCAAAAATAGAGAAGGTGTTCTGGCCTCCTCCACCTGAAGAACCCAGAATACTATACCTGGGAAGCTATCACGGTGAGTCTGACTTTAAAGGTAAAAGTGCACTTGATGTTCTGCTTGGCGAACCGGATAATGAAATATCCCGAAATCTTATAAAGCCTTACGGTGTAGCAGCCAGGTTTGGAAAAATATTTGCTGGGGATACTGTGGCTGCAGTAGTCTTTGTTATTGACCCTAAAAACAAAAAAATATCTTTCATAGGCGACAAGCCTATGGGAAAATTAAGAATACCTGTTGGTATAGATATAGACAAAAAAGGTAGAGTTTATGTAGCTGATGCAAAAAATCAGAGGGTATTTGTTTACGATTTTAAAGGTAAATTACTTACTGCTATAGGAGAAACAGAGGGACCAGGAAAACTTTTAAGACCTGCCGGTATAACTTTAAACGAAAAAAATCAGCGTATTTATATAGTTGATGTTCTTGACCACAATGTAAAAGTTTACTCCATAAAAGATGGAAAGTTTCTCTTTGCTTTTGGAAAAAGAGGAAAAGGAGATGGAGAATTTAATTTTCCCACAAATATTGCTATAGACCGAAGAAATGGTAATATAGCAGTAGTTGATACTATGAACTTTAGAGTTCAAATATTTGATAAAGATGGTAATTTCTTAAGAACATTTGGACGATTGGGAATTGTCCCTGGAACATTTTCAAGACCTAAAGGCATTGGTATAGATAGTGAGGGACATATATATGTGGTAGATGCTGCATTTAATAATATTCAGATTTTTGACGACAAAGGAAATCTCTTATTATTCATAGGTAAATTTGGCTCTGGACCAGGAGAGTTTAATCTCCCTGCAGGACTTTATATTGATAGAGCCGATAGAATTTATGTGGCTGATTCTATGAACAAAAGAATTCAGGTATTTCAGTATATTAGTGAAGCATGGAAGAAAAAATATCCTGAAAAATACAAAGAATTAAAGCTTTATAAACCGGAGTTTCTTAACAAGACTAAAACTAAGGAACAGTAAAAATGCTTCCTTTTTATATTCTTTTCTTTGTTTTCTTAAATGGGTTAATATACGCTGTTGATTTTCCTGAATTACCTTTTAGTGAAAATGCTGAGTACGAGAAAGGGATTAGAAGCACAAAACACAATCTTGCAGAGTTTGATGGTAGGGTTCTTAATCCAAACATAATGGAAGACTATCCGCTTTCTCTTTGTGCATGGTGTCACACTCAAAACATTAACGTATCCTTTATAGGAGTAGAATATAAATGGGACCCTCAAAAAACCGTTGAGAAATTCCCTGTTTATGCTCAGACGAAAAATGGAACTCTATTTAGGAATATATCTCCTTCGTCTATGTTATGTCTTAGCTGTCATGATGGTGCAAACGCTCCCAATATAGTTTTTGGAAAATCTGATAATGGAGCCAGTGTTCATAGCCATCCCGTATTTATCATATATAAACAGAACGTAGACCATTTAAAGTCTTTGGATAGTCCTCTAATTGGATGGGAAGGAAAAAAACATTTTGTATATGATTTGGTTAAGGATTATAACGATAGAATACAGTGCGCAAGCTGTCATGACCCACATTCTCCTAATCCCTTGTTTTTAAGAACAACTAATAAGGGAAGTAGGCTTTGTAGAGGCTGTCATGCTATATAAGAAAACATTATTACTGCTTCTATTAATAAGTTTATTCTATACAGCAAAAGGGAAAGAACTTCTGTTCCCAGAGCCTAAGGACGGAATTAAACCTAAAATAAAATATTTGGGTCAGATACCACCGGAAATTCAAGAAAAAGAAGGAGGTTTTCTGGAATTTCTCATAGGTAAAGATGATACCTTTGAACAGATGGATTTTGTTGGAAAGATATATGGAGTTATATCTGTAAAAGATTTTGTTTTTTTTACAGACACTACCCATGGAATAGTTCTTTCTTATAACCTTCTTACAAAAAGCCTTAAAACTTTGAATTTTCCTATAAGACTTTCACTTCCTATGTGTCTGGCTTATTCAAAAAAATTAAATGTTTTATTTGTATCTGATGCCAAACTTAAAAAAGTTTTTGGTTTTAACAAAGATGGAAAACTTGTATTTGCAGTAGGAAAGAGAGGGGAATTCAAAAAACCTGTAGGTATTGCTGTTGATGATAGATTAGAGAGAGTTTATATAGTTGATACCTTTGGTCATAAAGTTAAAGTATATGATTTTAACGGAAATTTTATAGGAAGCTTCGGAAAAAGAGGAGATAAAGATGGGGAGTTTAATTTCCCCACAAATATAGCTATTAATCGGAACAATAGTTATATTTATATTACAGACACACAGATGTTCAGGGTTCAGGTTTTCAATAAGGATTTTGAGCATATCATAACAATAGGAGGGAATGGAAACATACCAGGAAGATTTTCCAGACCAAAAGGAATTGGCGTAGATAGTGATGGAAATATCTATGTAGTGGATGCTGCATTTAATAATATACAAGTATTTAATATAGAGGGAGAAGTTCTCTACTATATAGGAGAAGCCGGTACCGAACCTGCAAAATTCCTGCTACCTGCAGGACTTTATGTTGATGATAAAGACAGAATTTTTGTAGTTGATTCGTTAAACAAAAGAATACAAATATTCCAATATTTAAAGGAGAAAAGATGAAAAAAATAATCTATCTCATTCTATCTTTATTTATTACAGCACACGCTTATCAGGAGTTTAGCTGGGACATTGACCCAAAGTTAGACAAAAAGGTGGTTGCCACTGTAGGTAAAGAAAAAATAACAGAAATGGATGTCCGTAGATACATGAAAGTTATTCTCCCTATGAATTACTATCACAAATCCCTTACTGAAGAAAAACTAAAAGATGTGAGGAAAAAGGCATTAGAGGCTCTTATTAATAGAGAACTCCTCTATTATGAAGCAAAGAAGAAAGGAATTAAGGTTAAAGATGAGCAGGTAGAAAACATCATAAATCAGATGGCAAAAAAATATAAATCCAAAGAAAATCTTGAAAAATTACTAAAGCAAACCGGAATAACTTTAGACCGTTTTAAATTAGAACTTAAAAAAAGACTGGCTATAGAAAAACTCCTTTCAAAATATGTTAAAGTGAACATAACAGAAAAAGAACTAAAAGAATATTACCAGAAAAACAAATTTAAGTTCAAAGAACCTCCATCAGTAAAAGTAAAATACATATACATAAAAATTGACCCATCAAAAAAGAATGGAAAAAAATTAGCACGGGAAAAAGCAGAAAAAGCCTACAAAGAACTTAAAGAGGGAAAAGATTTTGGTGATGTTGCATACCGCTATTCAGACGACCTCAGTAGAATAAAAGGAGGAGACCTGGGATTTGTACACAAAGGTAGATTTGATAAAGAAGTTGAAGATGTTATTTATAAACTCAAACCAGGTCAATTTAGTGAAATAATAGAAACAGATATCGGCTTCCATATTGTAAAAGTAGAAGATAAAAGGCCTGAACGCATAGTATCTTTTGAAAAAATCAAAGATAAACTGAAAAAAGAACTTGAAGAAAAATACCGTAAAGAAAAATTTGAACAACTAATAAATGACGCCAAGAAGGATTTGAAAGTTGTGATTTATGAAAAATAAGTAAGCAAACGGTGGGGAGGAATGAAAAAAGGATATCTGATTACTGCAATCTTTACTGGTGCGGCACTGGCAAATATAACTACTTTGAATTACTTTGCTACAGCGGCCTCTGCATCTGTACAGAGTTATCAACCAGAAAAAAGTAAGCCAGAAAATCCCACACCTATAGCAAAAAAGAAAGTCGTTCATAAAGAAGATATTTATAGAGTAAAAGCTATTCTTGCTCAGGCTGAAAAATCATGGGCTAAAGAAAAATTTGAAACAAAAGTAAAAGATTTTTACTATTCGCTTCAGCTTGGTACTTTTAAGAAAAAAGAATACGCTCAGCAATTTCTTCAAAAATTACCTCCTGAGATAAGGGAAAATGCTTTTATATACCCTACAGATGAAGGATACTACACTGTTAGATATGGTCTTTTTGATAATTATAAATTACTAAAAGACGTTCAGAAGGAAATCAGTATAAACTCAATTATAGTAAAAACTGATATATCAAGAATTATAGAAGAAAAACCTGTTGTAAAAAAAGCAGACAAGAAAAAAACCGAAATTACCCAAAAGAAAAAAATAAAAACTCCGGAAGAAAAGCCTGTTGAGGAAGAGGTAAAAATAGTCCCTGAATTTGAAGAAGAAGATATAAGTATATTTGAAGAAGAAAAACCCCAAATACCACTTTACAAAAAAATTGCTGGTGCCCTCTTATTTATTCCTGCTTACATGATTACGCACAAGCAAAGAGGTTTCTGGGGAAAAGTAGAATTTACATACAAAATAGAAGACTATAACGACAAATACAGAAAAACTAAAAGAAATTCTTTCAGACAGTATTACGAACTTAATTATGAAGGTTATGTTTATAGTCCCCGCCTTCTTACCTATAAACTGGGAGGTAATTTTTCCAGAGAAGACTCTACTACCAAATATGAAGATTTAAAATCAGAGACCACATCAAAATTATTAGGCTATGATATTGAACTGAACTTTCTCAAATCAAGCAGATTTCCTATAAATCTATATGCTAAAAAATCTGAAGCTCCTTTATGGTATACCTATTACGACAGAACATCTTATGTAGAAAGAAAAACAGACAGTTATGGATTTTATGGAAATGTTAGATTTGACATCTCATATTTTAATTATGGATACAGACATACCAAATCTAAATCAATTGGTTTAGATTTTAGAGAGGACAGAAAAAGTGAAGAGTATTTACTTGCATATGGAAGAACACTTTCAAACAAAAACCTGAATATATCCCTCAAAAAAAATATTGATGATTACACCCAGCAATACACAACTTCTACCAGAAATGTATATCAGGATATCAATAACTTTCTCTTAAATTACAGATGGAGAACAGGAGAAAAATCCAATTTATTAGCAAATGCAAGGTATTATTCCAACTCTTACACAAATCTGAAAGATTATACAGGAAATGTTAATTACCAGTGGAGCCCTTCTGAAAAACTTAATACAAATTTCAGTTTTTCTGCTACAAGGTCAGAAGGTACAAACTATAACCTAACTTTTTTCTCTTTTAATGAAAATTTAAACTACAAAATGAATGACAACTGGAACCTCAGCCATAACCTCATCTTATTTACATCTTCCGGCACAAATACAGAGCAAAAACTTATTAATACAGGTGTAAACATAAATTACAATAAAGCAGTCAGTGAAAAATTTTCTTACTTTGGAGGTGCAGGGGTTTCCAGTCAGGCTGAAACAGGTAATATAAATAGGGTTGGAGGAACTGTATCCCTTCACGCTGGCCTTGTAAAAAGATTTGATTTTCTCAATTCTTCTTTCAGTTTAAGTGGTTCTACATCCCAGTATAAATCTTCCAAAAATGATAGGAATAATACTTACAATTTTAATGAAAGATTTTTAGCTTATCTTACAAACAATTTTCAGTTTGAACATTATATAAACTATTACTACCAGGATAGCAAATATTACAGAACCACAGGTGGATTTTCTGAAACAACTTACGACAACCTGGAAATATCCAATGCCATCAGATACTACAGAATGCTTGGCTGGAAAGGAAAACTAAATGCAAGTTTAGGGATAAAATACTATACAGGAAAAAATAGAACTGAAAGAACATATCCTTTTGGCAATCTTACTATAAATTATAAATTTGCAAGAAATTTACTTTATAAAATGTCAATAGATGTTTATAGAGATTCCTATTATAACGCAGACTATGCCATCCTAAAATCAGGTCTTGATTATAAGTACAGGAGCCTTCATTTCAAATGGGATTTACAATACTTTTATGAAAACAATGATAATTATGGGGAAAGACGCAACTACATAACAATGTTTAAGGTCTATAGAATATTTTGAGGTATAAAATATGAGATTAATTATCCTTTTTATGCTTCTTCTTAGTTGGATTGTAAATGCAACAGAACTTGTCTGGCCTCCTCCTCCAGAAAAACCAAAAATAAAATGGGTCAGGTCTATAGAAAAATTAGAAGATATAGGAGCTAAAAAAGGTTTCTTTTCCAAGTTGGCAGACCTGCTTTTTGGTGAAGAAAAAAAGATGATGGTAAAACCTTTTGGTTCTTTTATAAAAGGAGAAAAACTATACTTTACAGATACAGGCTCAAAATCTGTTTTTATATTTGATTTTAAAGAAAAGAAATTTTCTGTTATAGACCATATAGGAGATTATCAGCTAATTTCTCCGATAGATGTCGCTGTTGATGATAAAGGAAAAATATATGTATCTGACTCTGTCTTAGGAACAGTTTTTATAACAAATGAGGATGGAGATTTTTTAGGTAAAATAGGTTCAAATTTAATTGTAAGACCAACTGGCCTTGCCTTAGATAGCAAGAGAAAAAGATTATATATTGTTGATACTTTAAAAGGGAAAATTTATGTGGTTTCCCTAAAAAGCAAAAAGCTCATTATGAAAATAGGAAAAATTGGAAATGAACCTGGACAGTTTAACAGACCAACATTTTTAACTATAGACAAAGAAGGGAATATATATGTTTCCGACTCTATGAACGCCCGCATTCAAATTTTCAACCCTGAAGGAAAGTTTATAACAATGTTTGGAGAAAGAGGAACAACGATAGGAAGTCTGGCAAATCCAAGAGGTATAGCTGTTGACAGTGATGGCAATATATATATTGCTGATACTCTTTTGTCAGCTATACAGGTATTTAATAAAAAAGGAGAACTCCTTCTGGTTATAGGTCATTATGGAACAAACAAAGGGGAATTTGCCTTTCCTGTAGATATTTCAATATCCCCTGACGATTATATATTTGTTTCCGATTCTTATAACATGAGGATACAGGTTTTCAGGTATTTAAAAGGGGGTAAGTAGCCATGTTCTTAAATAGAGCTTTTATGTTTTTACTGGGAATATTATTTACGGCACAAGCTGGTATCGTTAATACAAAGCATAATCTTTCAGTAACTGGACCTGGGACAATAAAAGCTGTTTCTGAAACAGAAATATGTGTATTTTGCCACATTCCTCACAACGAAAGAGAAGGAACTCCCCTCTGGAATAGAAAAATGCCCACTTCTGTTTATACTCTTTATGATAGTGAATTTATCAACCGTATAGAATACCCTGCACCTGAACAACCTTCTGAGGTGGAAGGACAGCCTGGAATTATTTCAAGACAATGTCTTTCCTGTCATGATGGGACTGTTGCCATTGGTGCTGTTTATATAGTTAGAGGAACAGAGCTTGGCAACACTGTAATACAAATGCAAAATGTTAATCCTGATGGAACATTACCATCTAACTTAAGAACTTTTATAGGTACAGACCTTTCCATGCATCACCCTGTTGCCATTGAATACAACCCCGATATACAAAAAACCTTTGGTGATGGTAGCATAAAGACTATTGAACTAAAAAATCCCCTTCCTGACCCACCTATTAAACTTTATAATTATGGCGGAAAAAAATATGTTGAATGTACTTCCTGCCACGACCCACATAAAGAAAATAAACAATTTTTGAGGGTGGATGTTGGAAACCTTGCACAGGACTTTAAAAAAACATGTATTTCCTGTCATGATAAACCTGGATGGACAACCAGTGCCCACAATACAGATACCAGAACTTACACGGACACTGGTGTAAACCAGCACTATGGAGAAGGTTCTCCAGTATCGGTAGCAGATTTAGGTTGTGGTAATTGTCATAAACCACACAATGTTCCCCCATATCCTCCCTCTGGTAAACCCCTTTTAAGAAAACCTGAAGAACAGACCTGTTTTTCAGGTGCAGCAAGTCAGAGCAATCTTGCCCCCTGTCATGGTTCAGGAGGTGCAAAGGATATAGATTCCCTTCTACCTCCTAACAGGACATATGGGCACCCAGTTAAGACTATATCAGATATACATACTGTTCTTGATGTTTTATATGGCTTTACTTCTAACGAAAATGACCCAGCAGGAACATATACTATCAAATTTTCAGACTCTAAACATTCTGAATGTGTTGATTGCCATAACCCCCATAGAGCAAGTAAAGGAACACATGCCCAGAACGCAGACCCTTCAGGATGGTATCCTCAAAATCCTACAAACACTGTATCAAATGTATTAGCAGGGGTTTATGGTATAGAACCAGTATGGCCTGCTGCAAGATGGACACAACCCTCTAATTTTAATACTATGGCAGAAGCTCAAAAAGAGTATCAGGTATGTATGAAGTGTCATTCAAAATGGGCACTTGGGGATTCCCCTACAGGAGATTGCCTAACCCAATTCATATCCGAACAATCTAATATAACCTTAACAGACCAGGCTTGCGAATTTAATCCTTATAATAGGTCAGCTCACCCTGTTGTTATGTCAACAAATGATATGCTTGCTCTGGGAGGAAGATACGCTGACCCTCTAACAGCCAATCAACTACTTCCTCCTTGGAATACAAATGTAGGAAATCAAACAATGTACTGTACAGATTGTCATGGAGCGGAAGCCGAGGATGGCATTGACCCACGAGGACCTCATGGTTCATCCATTAAATTTATGCTAAAAGGACCTAATACTAACTGGCCTACCAAACCTGACGGTACACTGTATACCACAGGAGATGTAAAAAACGGAACAACCGATGGACTATTTTGTGTAAACTGTCATGATTTAACTCAGGCAGAAGTTCATATGATGTGGAGACCAATGCCTATGCGTTCAATAGCCTGTGTGGAATGTCACGTTGCTGTACCACACGGTTCACCTGTATCCAGACTTATAGGTTATGAAACTATGCCAGAACCTTATAACTATCGCTATAATGGTGTCCTCCAACTTAAGATGAGAGGATTTAAATGGAATAATATAATGAGAAATACAGATGCCTATGCACCATCTTGTGGTGGTGGTCGTAGATGTCATAACACTAATGCAGGAGGCTATGATACCTATCCGTAAGATATTATTAATTCATGTTTTCTTATACGGCTTATATGTTTTTGCTTTTGCTAATGAAACTATCAAAAAGGAGAAGGAGATAAGTCAGATTAAACAAACTATAAAAATGTATAACCGTATCATTATGGAGGAGGCAAAAGCAGATAGACATAGGAATATAACAACTTTTATACAAATGATGGAAGATATTGCAACAAAAGATGTAGCTCGCAAACTGTATATATGGATACAATCATGGCATGAGAATGGCCTTTTTATGATTTCCCACCTTGAAAAGATAAAATTTGTAAAAATAAAAATAAATAGTAAAAAAGCCCAGGTTTTTACAGAAGAATACTGGAAATATAAGTATTTAGATAGAAGAATAAACAAAATAGTAAAACCGGAAACCAGTATATTTTACAAGGTAAGGTATAATCTTATTCAAAAAAATAATAAATGGCTTATATCTGAAATAAAAGTTCTTAAAGAAAAACAAAGCCAGGAGGATAAAGAATGAAGAAGTTAACGGCAGGGTTAACTATACTGTGTTTGAGTATGACATCTTTTGCTGCTATAGATGGAAAAAAAATATTTGAAGAGAACTCCTGTCCTATGTGTCATAAAGAAACTAAAGATGCTATCGGACCTTCTCTAAAGACAATATCAGAATTTTATAAAAATAACCCTAAACAACTTATGCAGTTCTTTAAAGGACAGACTGACCCAATAGTGTGGCCAGATAGATTTGACATGATGAAAACACAAATGGGCAAGTTCAAAGCAATGAGTGAGGAAGAATTAAAAGCATTAATTGATTATATACTAAAATATTAAAAACGTTAAAAGCCCCCTTTAGGGGGCTTTTAATTATTTATTATGACAAGTTGTACATAGATTGCTATTAGTATTACCGTCTCCAGACCTTAAAAATCTGGGCGCGTTAAGATGTGGGTTATGACAGCTAACGCACTCAACCTTTCCATTCCTTAAAAGGTCACCGATAGACGGTCCGCCACTACCATCTTTATCCCCTGAAATGTTCCAGCCTGTTATAGGAGTACTTGGAGGTCTGAGGTCTGCTCTACCTTCAGTATATACAACCCCAACTGGATGGTCGTCTCTTAAATCATAATAACCACCTGCAGCATTTCTTCCAATTGCAAAAGATAGAGGCATTTTCCATGGTTGAGTTGAACCTCTATAGTCAAGATAAATTCCATTAGGGTCATAATTATCCCCTGGGGCATTAATAATAACATTTACTCCACTTACACCATCATGACAGGAAAGACAGGCTCTTGACGTATCACCAGGTTGACCAACTTCTGTCCCAGCTGTTGTCTGCCCTCCACCATACACTTGAAACGTTACAGTTGTATCAATAGGTTTGTTCCATAAAGGTGCCCCATTAAAATCTGAGTTTGCCCCGTGAGGAGTATGACAGAACACACAAATTTCATTTGTACCACCCTGTGCAGGGTCACTGTAGGTAGATAAGTTATGAGCTGTGGTTCTAATATCCTCGGTGGCTGAAAATCCTAAAGTTGTAATTCCCAAAACAGCAATAATTGCTAACTTTTTCTTCATAACACCACCCCCCAAATGTATCAATAAATAAAGACAAAAATTTCCTTAATCTACTTAAATTTTACCCCTTTCCCCTACTTTTAATTTATACTAAAGTAATATATATGTCAATACATTTAATATATTTTTATATATTATATAAGAAAAGTTCGTAACTATCTTGTCATATTTCTGTTCTTATAAGCTGCAATTATAAGAACTAAGAGAAATCCTACTGCCCAGTAAACCCAGGTTGGTATGGGAACAGGGTCTCCTGCAGCATAAGAGTGAAGTCCTGAAAGGTAATAGTTAACACCAAAATATGTCATTAATATAGAGAAATAACCTAAAACGGAGAATACAGCCATTTTGTAGAATGAATACCATTGAGGTATATACTTTAGGTGAACTATAGCAGCATAAACGGCAATAGAAACAGCTGTCCAGGTTTCTTTAGGGTCCCAACCCCAGTATCTTCCCCAACTTTCATTTGCCCAAATAGCTCCTAAAAAGTTACCTGATATGATAAGAGATAATCCAATAATCAGAGAAAGCTCAGATATTTTTGTTGCTTCTTTTATCCCGCTCTCCAGATTTAATACCCTTTCCCGTCCAAGAAGTTTTTCATATTTTATTGCAAAGAATATAAGAGATATAAGACCCAGTATTGCAGATAATCCTAAAAATCCATAGCTTGCAGTTAATACAGACACATGGATAAGAAGCCAGTAAGATTTCAATACAGGAACAATAGTGGTAATTTGAGGGTCAAGCCATCCAAGATGGGCTGCAAAAAGGAAAACACCTGCAAACATTCCAACAGATGCCAGAACAAAAAGGGATTTTCTTGCAAAAACTATACCTGCTAAAGCCACAGCCCATGATATAAATAGCATAGACTCATAAGCATCAGTCCATGGAGCATGTCCAGCAACGTACCATCTAAGTCCGAGACCTGCTGTGTGTATAAGAAAAGCGATTATCAGAAGAATAACTATAAATTTACCAAATCTGTCAACATTAGCTTTTGGTTTAAATATCTTTACAAAAATTAGTATTATAGATAATAAACCTATAAGAAAATAAAAAGGAGTTAATCTTTCAAATACCAGAAGTCTGTTATACAAAATTTCAGCTTTTAATCTTGTTTCAGATGGGAGTACTTTATACCCATATCTCTTTTGAAAATCTTTGATATCTTCAATTGCTAAGTTCGCGGCTTCCCAATTACCTTCCTGTAAACCTTTTTGCACTCCGTGTATATATTTTGACAGTATAGTTGCCACTTCTTCCCTTTGTTTTTCAGGGAATATTTTGAGAGCATCACGTGGACCATACCAAGTATTATTAGGGTCATTCTCTTTAGGGAATAATCTTAAAATTTCACCGGTAAAAGCAAGATAACAGATATAAAGTTTTTCATCTATCTTTAATATCTCTTTATCAAACTGATTTCGCTGGGAAGGGTCTTTTCTCCTTGCAGCTTCTACAGCATTGGCAAGTTTATACATTCCTTTCTCATCGTATGCGTCTATAAATGCAAAATATTTATCTTCCATAGGAATTCCAAGCATTTTCTTTATTGCAGGATGTTTGACCTTTATCATCTTTACATATTGCCATGGTCCTGGCATAAGGAACATCCCTAATAAAACCTGATTGTGAGTTAATCCTAATACAGAAGGTCCTCCATGAACTTTATTTACAACATCTATAGCCAGAGTATCTACAGGTTTTATCCTACCTTCTCCTCCTTGGACAGCCAAACTTCCAAATTTTTCTGCATGGTTTTTATCTATCTTCTTTACAGTCTTAATAATGTCTTCCATACGTGGTTTTTGGGGAATTGTCTGATTGGAATTACCTTTTTCCATACCAGGATAAGCAATAGAATTATAAGAAAAACTAAGTAGAGCTATTATTATGAGAACTATATTTTTGGTGTCTTTATTGAGCATTTTTAAAGTCCTCCCAAATCTACTGAAAGGATTAAGAAGGTTTAGCAATAAACCTATCATCATAAGACCATAACCTATGTAAGTTGGTATTACCCCTGGGTCATGATTGACAGATAGAATTGTTCCTAATTCATCAGGGTCATAAGATGATTGGAAGAATTTATATCCTCCATAAACAAGAGGATGGTTCATGTGGATATTATATTCAAACTCTTTTTTATTCACAGGGTCTTTGACTATAACATGACTTTCATAAGAAGAAGGTTTATTTGAACCAGGGTACTTTCTCATCACAAAATCTTTAAGATATAAACTAAAAGGTAAAGTTATTACTTTTGCCCCCCATTCAAGCTCCAGCTCAATATCCTTTATATTTAATTTTTGAGGAATTCCAGGAGTACTTCCTCCTCTACCTAAAAGAGCTACTTCTCTTTTCTCCCCGTCATATTCAACTTCAACAAAAAGAGCTAACCATACAGACGAATTTTTATAAATATCTTTAGAACGGGGAAGAGGAACAATAACCTCTTTTCCTTTGAGGAGTGCGTCTTTGATAACAAAGTTCAGTCCTGCTACAGAATAAAGTTTTCCTTTTTCTAAAGGAGCTTCATCTCCTGCCTTTATAATTCCTTGCGACCTATCGGCCATTTTCATCCAGTTAATAGGTAAATTAGAAAGGAGATAAAACTTACCATTTTTTATAAAGAAAAATACAAAATCCTTTCCTTCTAATCTTTCATTAAATTTATCAGGATTTGAAAAGATAAATACGAAACTTCCTAAATCTTCAAAGGAGCCTTCCTTTAAGGTTAAATCAATACTATCCATACCTGCTGAGGCACGAAGGGTAATTATCGGCTCTCCATTAGGGTCTTCTCTAATTTCGGTAGTAACTCCTTTAATAAAATTTTTGTATTTTACTGTAAGAATTTTCCCTTCAATATCTAAATTTTCCTCAAAATTATTAACATTCCATACAGGGAGAGCAGATAACAAAAGAGGTTTTTCAAGTTTAAATTCTTTTCCATTTTTCTTGGCTGTTATTTGTAAGAAAGGGTCTCGGGAAAAGATTTTGTTTTGTTCTTGTTTTTCTCTAATATGCATCATTCCTTCGTATCCAAAATATCTGGTAATTGCAGCACCAATAAAAATAATGACAAATGAGAGATGGAAAATAAAAAGGGGTAATTTTTTTGGTTGCCACATTTTATATACAAAGATATTTCCTATTAAGTTAATAGTCATTAAGGTAAGTAAAACCTCAAACCATTTAGAACCGTATATAAGAGCATAGGATGTCTCTCTACCAAAATCATTTTCTATAAATGTAGCTACACCAATAACAGCCCCAAATATTAGGAATAAGACAACAGTAGTTTTCAGTGAAAAAATAAGTTCTATCACCGTTCTTATCACACTCATACAGCTCCCCCATATCTAAATTTCAATAAAGAATAACAAATAACAACAAGCATAATATTAAGAATATTGATACTAAACATAATACTATTAATATTTCCAAAAAAACAGTTTTATCAATAGTAGTTATTACCATTAAGCAAATTTTCTTTTGTTTTTCAAATACTTATGCATATATTTAATTTTAACTTTTAGAAGAAACAGATTATAAATAAAGGTAAAATCAAGATATGTTTATATCATAGATACAATTAAATCTTTAAACACCTTGTATTATGAGCTTTAATAAACTAATATATGTTTAAGAATAAATCTTTATAAGGGTTAAAATCGTGAAAATTATTTATATCCACGGATTTAATTCAGCAGGTTATGGAGATAAAGTAAACAAACTTAAAGAACACTTCGGTGATGAAAATGTCCTATCAATAAACCTTCCTTACAATCCTGAAAAAGCCATATCCCTTCTGGAGTATTTAATAAGAAATCTAAAAAATGAAGAGCCTTTACTCCTAATAGGAACATCATTAGGAGGAGCTTACACTCTATATCTATCTTACAAATTTGATATTCCAGGCGTAATAATAAACCCTTCTATAAAACCATCAGAAGACTTAAAGTCTCAAATAGGGAAACAAAAAAATTACAAGACAGATGAAGAATATTATTTTAAGGAGGAATATCTAAATTTTTTAAAGAAAATAGAAATTCCCATCACAGAACTACAAAAAATTAAGGATAAACTGTATATTTATCTTGACGAGGATGATGAACTTCTGGATAGTAGAAAAACAGCACAATATTTTAAAGGATTTTACGTAAAAATCTTTAAAGGTGGAAATCACAGATTTCAACATATGGATGAACTACTGGAAGATTTAAGAAGTAAAAAGGAGGTTCGCTATGGCTAAAGACAAATTAAAAAAAGTAGGAGAGGTAGCACCCGATTTCCACCTCTATGAAGCAGAAGGAAAAAAAATAAGTCTTAGTGATTTATTAGGGGAAAACAAATATATACTTCTGTACTTTACTTCAACAGAAGAAAAAAATAGATGCGATAGAAGTGGATGTCCTCTAAAAGAAAATCTTGAAAAATTAATAGAATACGATGTTATTCCTGTTTTGATTGATAAAGACCCTATACAAGAACATAAAAAATTTAAACATGAACATGGAATAAAGTTCCTTATGCTCAGTGACCCTACAATGGAAACAATTAAAGGCTACGGTGTATATGAAAAAATAAATGTTCACGGCATAGAAAAAGAAAAAATAGTAAGTACAGCATATCTTATTAATCCCCAAGGTAGAATAGTATATGTCTGGGAGCCTAAAAGAATTGAAAAGTCTATTGATGATATAATTAACGCTATTAAAAAATTGAAAGGAATGTAAGGAGGATATCTCATGTTTGGTGGTATTGGAATTCCTGAACTTTTACTTATATTTGGAATACTTCTCTTGCTATTCGGAGCAAAAAAACTCCCTGAAATAGGAAAAGGTCTTGGAGAAGGTATAAGAAGTTTCAAAAATTCCCTCAGTGGAGAAGAAGAAAAAGAAGAAAAAATAGTTAAAACTAAAGAACTTGAACCTGATATAAAAGAAAATAAAAAAGTAGAGGCTACTGAAAAAGAAAAAGCAGAAGCCTGAGAAGGATAGGGGATTAATCCCCTTCCCCTATATCTTCTACTTCAGGAGTACACTCAAATATATATCCACAATGGGGACATACAAAACACTCTCTGGGTTCCTTATCCTCATCAAGAACTTCTTCCCAGTATGCAATCCATCCACATCTTGGACACAATCTACATCCTTCAAGAAGAGTTCCATCTGCAAGCTCAAGAATTCCTTTCTCATCTATGTACACAGGATTACCTTTTTTATCTGTAACAAATTCCCCATCCACAGACCTTAAAGGAAGCTGATATCCATTATCAAGAGCATATTTTACAGCCTCTGCAATATCAGAAAATTCAGCTATTTTTTCATTAGAAACAGCATTCAGCAAGATATATCTATCGTTTTCCTCTCTAATGTATACCCTCATGATGAACCCTCCTTGATTATATTCTCTTTTTCTTATAAAGATAGGAGGGTGGCAGGAATTTTCAATACAGATTAGAGATATAGATTTTAGAGGGAATGGTCGGTGGAGGATTCGAACCTCCGACCTCCTGCGTGTCGGGCAGGCGCTCTAGCCATCTGAGCTAACCGACCTTTGAAAAAATGGATGCCCCCGACGGGATTCGAACCCGTGTCGCCGGCGTGAAAGGCCGGTGTCCTAGGCCTGGCTAGACGACGGGGGCGTCATGGTGAGCCGCCTGGGGGTCGAACCCAGGACCACCGGTTTAAAAGACCGGTGCTCTACCGACTGAGCTAGCGGCTCACTCAAAAAGGAACAATAATTTAGAACAAATTTAGAAAGATGTCAAGACCTTGTATCGGTTCAGTACATGGTGAACACCTACCAGTAAAAATATTAACAACTTCCCATAGACAACCTGCTGTACATTTGATAGGCTTAAATCAAAGATTTACTGAAGTTTTTTTTTAATGCCCGAGGCGGGAGTCGAACCCGCACGCCCTTGCGGGCAGGGGATTTTGAGTCCCCCGCGTCTGCCAATTCCGCCACTCGGGCTTTAACATTATTATATTATGAAATTGGCAGACAGGGATATAGGCTTTCTGCTTTTCCGTCTAATTTTTTTCCCCCTTCCTCAAGGAAATATCTAATCATTCCCTTGGGAGTTCCTTCTATTTTTATAGAATAACCTTTGCCGTCTTTGTATATTTGGTCTGTTTTAAGATTAATGATTATCTCTCCAGACTTGTTATCATTTTCATCAAAAACCTCAATTAACATATGTTCCTTTCCAAGTTGATAAACCATTACACAGCCATTTTGAACATCTGGATATTCTTTTTTTACAAGTTCTTCCACAAATTCTGGAATGTTTTCTATTTTTCTCATGGCCGCTCTCCTTTAGATATTGTATTTTTCTTTTATTAGCTGTCTGATTATGGATTTTAGAACCTTTTCTACCTCTATATTTGTCAATATAAACTCTTTTTTAAGTTTTTCTATAGCTTTTTGCTGGAGAGCTTTCTTTTCTTTAGCTGGCATATTCTTCCAAAGATAATTAATGATTTTTGTTTCTATAGCTATTTCTTGCAAATCTTCTGGGATATCTTTTACATTCAATACTTCCTCAGGAATATTTAATTTATAAATCACTTCTTGCCAGTTTCTTTGTGGAACATTTACAGTAGTTTTAGCTGCTTTTTCTTTGGGTTTAACAGGTTTTTTAATATATTCTCTTAAAAAGGATAAATTCATTTTTTTTCTTTTTTCTGGTGGATAGCGGGAAGCTTCTTTTCTAATAAGTTCTTTTAGAGCTTCAACTGGTATTTCTTTTTTTATGCACTCTTTTAAAATTTGTTTATCAGCGGCTGATAGATTAATATTAAATCCTGTTGTTTTTTTTATATATGTAGAAATTTCCCTAATATAAGCTGTTTCTGAAAGTTTTTGAGCCATAAAAATTTTTCGGATTAATGGGGATAAAGCTAAATATTTGATAAATCAAAACCTATAACAGAAATGCCGTATTTTCCGGCTAATTTTTTAAATTCTTCCTTTTCCACTAAAAATGTTTTTCCTGCTTCTACAGCAAGTAGTTTTGCCTTGGCTTTTTTCATAGATTTAAGGGTTTGGGTTCCAATAACAGGAACGTCATACCTCATATTCTGGTTTTTTCTGGCGACTTTACAGACAACTGTGTTTTCTCCTGCTAATTCTCCACCTCTTATTATACATTTGTCTGTTCCTTCAAGTCCTTCTACTGCAACTACTATTTTGTCTTTAACAACAACCGTCTGGCCAATATCAAGCTCTGCCACTTCTTTTGCTATTTTTAAACCAAATTTTGCATCTTCTATAAAATGCTCTTCTGGATATTTTCCTGCAATCAAACCCTCTGGAACCAAAAGAGAGGATAAGTATGGTGTTGGGTCAATTGGATTAAATCCTTCTTTTTGAAGCTCATTTAAAACTGCCTCAAGAATTGATTTTGCTCTTTTATCTATTAGCTGGTTAAAAAAACTTCTTGCCCTTTTATCAAATCTGTGTATAGATTTTAGGAGATGAAAATGTTCTATCTTTCCTAACATAACCACATCAGTAATGTGGTCTTGTTTCATACTATCTATTAGTTTCTGAGCTTCTCCAAGATTTAACCATACAGTTGGAGCTATATTCTGGATTTTTTTGTCTGTAATACCTTTGATTGCATATATTTTCAGAGGTTTTTCTTTTTGAACGGCTGATTTTGCGAATGCTACAGGAAGCTCTCCTGCACCAGCTATAAGACCTATTTTATTCATCTTTTTTTCTTTGAAGCCTCTGGAGCTATTCCTCTTTTTGAGGTTTTGATAAAATCAATCAGCATTTTTATTTCTGGGGTTTGGGGAAGTTTCTGTTCTACTTCTTTGATACCTTCTTCCAGTGTTGGTGCTGTTCTAAATATAATTCTATAAGCTTCCTTTATAAGCTTAATCTGTTCAGGTGTAAAACCTCTTCTTTTGAGCCCAACCAGATTTAATCCGTACAGCATTGCGTGGTTTTTTGAAGCTCTGGTAAATGGTGGAATATCTTTATCTACCGCCGATGCACCACCTACCATTGCATAATCCCCAATTCTGCAAAATTGGTGGATAGGGGTTAACCCACCTATGAAAACATAGTTTCCAATTTTTACATGTCCTGCAAGGGTTACAGCATTGGCAAGGATTGTATCATGACCAACTTTGCAATCATGGGCGATATGGACATAAGCCATAAGATAGGTATTATCCCCAATTCTTGTTATTCCATCATCAAAGGAAGTTCCTCTGTGAATAGTTGTATATTCTCTAATAGTTACGTTATTACCTATTTCAACATAGGTTTCTTCACCTTTGAAACCAAGATGCTGGGGGATACCTCCTATGACAACTCCCTCTGAAATATTACAATTTTCACCGATTGTGGTGAAATTTTTGATTTTTACATTTGAAGATATTTCTGTGTTATCTCCGATTTTCACATGGTCTTCAATAATGGAAAAGGGGCCAACTTTGACGTTGACCCCTAACTGAGCTTTATCTGAAACAATTGCCGTTGGATGTATTTCTACGCTCACTTAACCACCTTATACAAGAAGGCTTTTGAGAACTTCTTTAGGCTGAACTCCCACTTTTGTATCAACAACCTGTCCATTTTTAAACACCATGATTGTAGGTATTGCTCTAATACCATATCTCATGGCTATATTTGGATTTTCATCTGTATTGAGTTTACAAATCTTAGCTTTTCCTTCTAATTCTTCAGCTAATTCCTCAATTATAGGTGCAATTAATCTACATGGTCCACACCATGGTGCCCAGAAATCAACTAACACTGGCAAATCAGAATTTAAAACTTCCTGTTCCCAGTTTGACTCATTTACTATGCATACTTTACCTGCCATATTTTAATCCTCCTTTAGTAGTAGCTTATATATTTCCAGAGCTTTTTTGTTTTTTATGTAATAACAAACGATAGAGCCCTGTCTTTTATATCCTAATATACCCTTATTTCTCAAAACAGACAAGTGCTGAGATACATTTGGCTGTGGTAAATCCAGTGCCTCCCAGATATGTTTTACACATTTTTTACCAGAGCTTAAAAATCCTATAATTTTAAGTCTGTTTGGATGTGCCAGGGCTTTTAAAAGCTCTGCGTTTTCTTCTAAAAATTCCTCATCTTTCCATCTTTCTTTTTCATCATAAACTATTTCTTCCATGCTACTCTCCACCTATATACGTAATTATATTAGAATAATTATATATCAAATTGTTGTATAAATAAAGATGTTATTGATATATTCTTAGAAATAATAGGATAGTAGAGGGCTCAAGCCCTCTATTTATGCTACTTTTCTGATGATTTCTTTTGTAGATATTACATGCTTATCAAGTCCAAGTTCATGGGGTTTAAACCCTATTGCCAGTCCTATCATTTGGGGAAGGTGCAATACTGGCATTCCTATATTAACTCCAATTCTTTCTTCTGCTTCTTCCTGCATTGCATCAAGCTGTGTATGACAGAGTGGACAAGGTGTTACCATAAAGTCTGCTTTTTCTTCTTTTGCAGATGCTGCATCCATTGCTGTAAGTTTAAGGGTTACTTTGTCTTCTGCTGACCAGAATGAGTGAAAACCACAGCAGGCAAGTCTTGCTGTGTGGTCTACAGGATTTCCACCTAAAGCCTCTATTATCATTTCTATTGATTTTGGATTATCTGGGTCTTCATATCCAATCAGATACGGAGGTCTTATAATATGACAGCCATAAAATGGTGCTATATTAAAGTCCTTAAGTGGTCTTACGACCATCTCTTTAATTTTATCCAGTCCAACACCATCAATAACTTCCCAGAGGAAGTGAGTAACTTCTGAAGTTCCCTTATATTCAAGTCCTGCTTCTCTTAATACTTCATTAACTGCTTCTTTTAGTTCTGGGTCATTATCCAGTTTGAATTTTGTTTCTCTAAGCATAAGTGTACATGTGTTACAGATAGTAAGCATATCAAGACCAAGCTCTTCAGCGAGGGCAAGGTTTCTTGCATTTATTGTAAGTGCCAGAAATTCATCTTTCTCCTGAACAGCTCCAGCACCGCAGCATGTTGCAGCTTCCAGTTCTATAAGCTCCATTCCAAGTTTTTCTGCCACAAGCTTTGTGGAATTATAAAGCTCAGGAGCTACACCTTTTGCAGAACATCCTGTATAAAATGCATATTTTAATTCAGCCATTACTCATTACCTCCAGTTTCTGCATAGTTAAGTCTTTTTCTTGTTTTTCTTTTATCTTCATAAATAACACCCATAATCTGTGGAAGTCTAATTTTGACCTCTTTTTCCTTTTGCTTAGCCACTTCATATATTTTCTGAACTTCATCAAGTCTTTTTATTTTATGTCCTCCAAAGAAATCTGCATAATTAACTTTCCCTTTGAGCATCATTTTTATACCAAATGGTGCCCTTTTGATAGCACCAAGAATTCCTTCCTGTCTCATTGGTAGCAGCATTTCATTTAAAAGACCTCTATTGTATATATCCTGTTCAAATATTTCTGCGTGGATTTCTCCTGGCGTTTTGTATCCAGCTTCTGCTGCCATTATTCTAAGTCTGATTATGTTTTCATAAGGTTGAACTTCTTTTGGACATCTTGTTGTGCATTCCATACATCTGACGCACCATTCAAGGTTGAAATCTTCTAATATTGCTTCAAATCTTGCCTTTTTTTCACCATCTCTTGTATCTGCTATAAATCTGTAAGCCTTTGAATGAACCATAGGACCTAAGAAATCTTTATTGGCTTTTAATGCATTACAGTCAGACATACATGAAGCACATAGAATACAATCTGAGGCAAAATCTATTCTGTGATGGTCATAAGGGTCTTGTCTGTATTCTGTTCCGTCTTTTGGAGGTGGTTCTTTTGGGATAAACCATGGTTTAACTTTTTTGAGTTTGTCCACAAGCCAGTCCATATCATAAATCAGGTCTTTAAGTGGTTTTACATTTCCTATAGGCTCAACTGTAATTGTATCTGTCTGATATTTTTCAAGGAGATGTGTAATCTGAACTTTACATGCCAGTGTTGCATGGCCGTTTATTCTCATTGCACAGGAACCACAGATAGCAGCACGACAGTTATAACGAAAAGATATTGTTGGGTCTTGTTCTTCTTTTGCTTTAAAGAGTGCAGCAAGAACAGTCATTCCTTTTTCAACAGGAAGTTCATAGGTTTTGTAATAAGGTTCGGTATCTTTCGTAGGGTCATATCTGAACACTTTAAGTTTAAACTTTTCCATTGTCCCACCTCTTCCTTTTGAAATAAGCAGTGATTGTTTAATTTTAAAGGGTTTTTCTGGAAAAATCAAAGTTTTTATAATCAAATATATTTTTATATATAGGGGTGGCATAAATATATATACCGTATATTTTCATAGATATGAACTATACAGGTATCGTTATACAGCCTTATTATCCTGAAGACAATTTTGATAAACAGGTATTAACAAGTAGATTAATGGATATCTTTTTATTACCTGTAAAATGGCTTTTTCCAAAAAAACTTCCTGAAAATGCTTACAACCCTCAGAGAAATCAGTTTCTTGGCAGTTATTTTCTCAAAGACCTTTTAAATTACAAAAAAGACAAAGAAATCGCCCTTGGTATAGTTTCTACAGATTTATACGAACCTGACCTGAACTTTGTGTTTGGAGTAGCGTCCCCTATTACAAAAACAGCCGTTATATCTACTTACCGTTTACATAACACTTTTTATGGACTTCCGGAAGATAGTCAGATTTTTATTGATAGAATAACTAAAGAGGCTGTCCATGAAATAGGGCATACCCTTGGTCTTGGACATTGTCCTGACCCTGAATGTGTGATGCATTTTTCAAACTCAATAGTTGATACAGACCGC